>JAIRLK010000003.1 GCA_031259515.1 Treponema sp.
TTGCGGCGTAAAACGCCGCAAACCGGGCTTTTCGCTCCAATCTTTTGGCTAAAGCCAAAAGGATTTCCGCTGCAATCCCTTGCGCGCCCAGGGGCTTTCCGGATGTTAAACAGGCTCTAAGCCTTTGTTCTGGATAATCCGATACTTAAAAAAGAAGCGTAAACAAAGAAGAGTACGGAGGAATTATCCATGAAATGTTACTGTATCAGGTGTGAGCCAGACCGGGTTGAATATCTGGATATCATCAGTGAGAACAGCGAGGGCTATATTATCCGTGTTACGAGGATAAAAGACGGGTATGAAAAGGTTATCGAAGAGCCTTTGAGCAGGCGCCTTTTCGATTTATGTCTCAAAACGGGGTACATCTACCAAGCGGAAAAAGTGAGAACCTCCGTAGCATAAGGAACTGTTCAGAAATAACATGACCGTTTGGTCATGTTATTTCCTAATTGCGTAAGCAATTAAAATAAAATGCTGTGCATTTTATTTATGAACAGTTCCTAAGAGCTTGTGAACCCGCGGGGGCGTTAAGCGCCCTCTCTGTTCCCCTTGCGGGTCCGGGGTTCCGCCGTTGTCAGGCCCCCTTACAAACCGGTCTTGTATTTTCCGGCCTTTGTAACTTAGACTAAACCTATGAAACTCAGGGTAAAAATATTTTTGGTCGTTCTGCCCCTTATCATCGTAACCCTTTCACTGGCTGAAATTGCCTCCTATTTTCATGCGGTAAACGGGGTTACCCGCCTTGCCAAGCAGCTATTGGGGTTCAAGCTGGGAGAACTGGAAAAATATGCTGAAAACCAGTGGGAACTCCTGGTAGAGAACAACTACGCCGGAAGGCCCGATATGGTAAAGGCCGCCGAAGCTGCGGTGGAGATGTACTCCCGGAGCATCCTCCTAAGTGACACTGAAGTAATCTTTGCTCTGGATGCGGAGGGAACCTTGGCCATGTCAAGTTCCCCCTTTGAAATCAAGCAGGAGGAACACGACGAGCTTTTGAATTACCTCAATACTGGAGAACGCGGCCTCCTTTCCGCAGTCATAGGCGGGGAAAAGCGGGTGTTTCAGTCCTTCTTCTTCACTCCTTTTCAATGGCACATCGTTATCAGTGAAAAAAGCGATGTTTTCTACCAGGATGCAAACCAAATCACGATCCAAACCATCGTTACCCTGGGAGCCGCTGTCATTCTTGCGGTGCTACTCCTCCTTTTAGCCGCCCGGCGGCTTACCGATCCTTTGGATAAAATCGTTAAAGCCATGAACAACATCATAGAGTCGGCGGATCTTTCTTCCCGGGTGGAGGTGGAGTACCGGGACGAAACAGGCAGGCTGGCGTATACCTTCAACACCATGATAGGGGAACTTGACAAGGCTTATGGCCAGATCAAACGCTACGCCTTTGACGCGGTGCTGGCGGGTAAGAAGGAAGAGCGGATACGTCATATCTTCCAGAAATACGTCCCTAAAGATGTAATTGAAGAGTTCTTCGTTTCCCCGGAAAAGATGCTTACCGGCGCCAACCGGGAGCTTGCGATACTTTTTTCCGACATACGCAGCTTTACCACTATTTCCGAAAGCATGAATCCCGGAGACCTGGTAAATTCCCTGAACCGGTATTTTTCCGGCCAGGTAGACGTGATCATGAACCGGAACGGCATAGTAGACAAATACATAGGCGATGCCATCATGGCCTTTTGGGGCGCTCCCCGGAAGCGGGACGACGATGCCCTACAGTCCGTCCTTGCCGCCCTGGATATGATGGATGTTTTGGCGGGGTTCAACGACCAGCAACGGCGGCTCAACAAACCCGAATTCCGCATAGGTATAGGCATCAACTACGGCGAAGTAACGGTGGGGAATATAGGGTCCGAACGGAAGATGGACTACACGGTAATAGGCGACCCGGTGAATCTTGCAAGCCGCCTGGAGGGGCTCACCAAAACCTACCATGCGGGAATCCTTATCGCAGAGGGGATCTATAGTGAACTGAGGAAGATGGAGGCGGAAGTCCGCGCTCAGGGGCTTAGGTTCCGCCTCCTGGATACGGTGGCCGTAAAAGGCAAGATACGGGGGGTAAAAATATTCACGGTAAAGCGTACCCTTTCCCCGGCGGAGGAAAAGGCCTGGCCCTTCCACAATCAGGGCATGGAACTCTACTACCGCCGTTCCTTTCCGGAAGCTGCGGCGAAATTCAGGGAGGTTCTGACCCTGCTCCCCGGCGACTTTAGCGGCGAAAACCTGCTTAACCGCTGTACCGCCTACGCCATAAACCCGCCTCCCATAGGATGGGGCGGAGTGGAAGTGATGAAAACCAAATGAATGGGCTTTTGTCGCTTTGGAGAGAGGGATTCGACGCTCAGAGAACCGATCCGGTATCATCTGCTACGGCACAAAAAAAATCGCCGTCCCATCATATAGGGCGGCGGCTCTTTTTATTGCATGTAAAGGCCGGTGGTTATTGGCTCAATGCTTGAAGCGCTTCGCGTATGGTAGAAAGCTGGGTGTTTAGGCTCTGGATGGTTTCTTCCAGGGAAGCGGTCTGGGTACGCAGTTCACCAATCGTGGCATCCCTGGCCGCCACGGTTTGAGTTAAGCTGGTGTTTTGGGATTGAAGGGTACTAATCGTGTTGTCCCGGGCCGCCGCAGTTTGGGTTAAGCGGGCGTTTTGAGATTGAAGGGTACTAATCGTGCTGTCCCGGGCCGCCACCGTTTGGGTTAAACCGGTGTTCTGGGTCTGAAGCGCGGCAATGGTCCGCTCCCGCTCGGCGGACTGCTGTTCCAAGGCGGTATTCCGGGTTCTCAGGGTGTTTTCGTTGTTTACCGCCGCCGCAAGACGCCGCTCCAGATCAGCGGTTTGGGTCTTTAGGTCGGTTTCCGTGCTTGCGGCCTCGGCCTCGGCCTCGGCGGCGGCCTTGTTCAGGGTCTCAAGGCTCTCTTCCAATTCGGCGTTCTTCCGCCATAAATCGGCAATGATCTGTTCCGCATCCCCATTCACGGCAGATTCGGGCGCAGGAACGACGGCGGCTTTACTTACCTCAAGGTCCTTTATCATCCCTTCCAGAAGGTCTATGGATGCGGCGTAAAGCCCCTTTCGGGCCTGAATCGACCGTATAGCCTGAAAAGCCGGGGTATTAAGGTATTCCCGCATAACCTCCAAAATATCCGCCGCCTCGTCCAGAAGCCCCTTTTGTATCTGATCGTTCACCATAGCGTAATAGCCGCCCAACTGGGATTCTATCACTGCGGCTTTTTCCTGATCACTGGAAAGGCGTTCCAACTCACTCCGGGCATCGTCCAGACTGGCCCGGGCCTGCTCGGTTACGGCGGCAAGCTCCCTGGTCTTGGCCTCAAGCTGGGTGCGGAGGGCCGCTTCCCGCGCACGGGCAACTTCCAGTAACTGGGAACGTTCGTTTTGCAGGGAAGAAAGGCTTGAACGGTACTCGTCCTGAAGGCTCTTGAGGGCGGCCTCTGAATCGGCCCGTTCGGCGCCCAACCGCTGACGGTAGGTTGTAAGTTCGGTATTCATCCCGGCAATACGCTCGGCATCGAACTGGCGCATACGCTCGGCTATGGCGGCCTCGGACAGGTTCTGTTCCACCAGCCGCTGACGTTCCGTAGCAAAGGCATTGCTCATCTCCCTCCGCAGTTCCGCCTCCTTCGCGTTCATCATATTTTCCACCGAATCCTGGAGTTCCTGAAGTTCCGTATCGACTCCGGCAAGTTTGTCCGTCATGACGGCTATCTCTTTCTCCTTGGCCTCAAGCTGGAAAGAAGTTTCCCGCCGTATTTCCTCTATCAGAGCCTGTTCCGCGATATTGTAAATCCTGTCCCCTTCCCGTATTTTTACTTCTTCCTTTCCCTGGAACGAAGAAAGAAAGAAGAAGCCCCCCGCCAGAAGAACAACGGCCGCAATGTTTACCAGCGCCGGGAAAAGGCTGTCTTTCTTTTGAGCCTTAAAACTCCCCCGGTCTTTGGCGCGTTTTTTACCGGTGTTGTCCGTATCCGGGCCGTCCCTGTCCTGAGACAGCCGGTTCTTTGCCGTGATGCGGTTTATCTCCGCAAGGATTTCCCGCTGCTCTTCCTCGGATATTCCTAATTTGGGATCGATGACGATGCCCGCTTCCGCCGGAGAAGCGCCGGCATCATTCACGGCTATACTACCATCCGTACTTTGCGATTCTTCTTCTTTCATATTCCCGTCCTTATTTCATACCTTGTCCCAGTTTCATATTTTATCTTCCATACAAAAACTAACTATCCGGGCGGACTTCAATTACCCGGCATCCTTCCCGGTCCCCGTTTTAACTTCCACCCCGGAAACTTCCCGGGAAGCAAGCCTGACCCCTCCTGCCTTAAGCCCCTTGACCGGGTAATCCTGAGCCTTAAAGGTTTCAGATGTAACTTTAATCCGGGGTTTAGGCGTATAATTAAGGATAACCGTAAATTTCTGCCGGGTATCCACATGGAGGACTTCGGCCCCTTCGGGAACCAGAGAATACTCCTTGTTCATTATCCAGCCTTCAATGACGCAGCGTTTGATGCAGGGATAACCGGTCTTCTCTTCTTTATAAATAATCGTAAAGATGATGCCCGAAAGAACCTCTTTGTCGGCCACGCCTATCCACCATGCGCCGGGACCAACAAAGGCCTTTTCCGGCAGATCCCCCACAGACCAGGTTCCGTTCTTTTTGACGGTAAGGATACGGTTGAAGGGGGACACTTGGGCTATCACCTCTCCATTTACCGCAGTCCCCAGGTAGCCTGCAACCTGGTCATACTTGAGTTCCAGATCTTTCTTGACCACCTCCTTTACATCTACCTTGGCAAAAGTCCCCACCTGAGTTCTCCGCGCTCCCGGCGGCAGTCCGCCAAAACCGAAATCCTCGGTCTTTTTGATTTTTCCAAGAAGACCGTCCAGAAAGCTCAGGGCATAGGCGGTGATGTTTTTAAGGTGGCCGTTGATCACTTTGATGCGGGCCTGAATTTCCTGCATTTCCGTCCGAGCCTTGTTGATGTCGTAGAGAGAAATTCGCCGTATAGGAATTTTAAGGAGGTGTTCCACATCCTCATGGCTAACCCCCCGGGGCCCCACCTCCTTCATGAAGGGCTTAAACCCGTCAATCACGGCCTTGGTAACCCCCTCGGAGGTTTTCATCTTTTCTATGGCCTTGTAGATCCGCTCCTCAATGAATATCCGCTCCAGGGTACGCAGGTGCAGCTTGTCCTGAAGTTCCCGTTTCTCCAGCTCCAGTTCCTGAATGAGAATCTTCACCAGTTGTTTGGAGTGATGTTTGATGACTTCGGTAACGGTCATCACCTGGGGGAAATTGTCTTTGATCACCAGGAGGTTCACTGATATGGACTGCTCACATTCGGTAAAGGCAAAGAGGGCGTTCACGGTTTCTTCGGCGTAGATCCCCCGTGCCAGTTTGATCTCAATTTCTACATTTTCGGTGGTAAAATCGTTGATGGACTGTATCTTGATGCGCCCCGCTTTGGCGGCGGTTTCCACGCTGTTGATAAGGCTTTCGGTAGTGGAGCCGAAGGGCAGTTCCCGTATCAAGATACGTTTGGGGTCCGAGGTGTCCATCCTGGCCCGGACCAGAACCTTGCCGTTCCCGTCCCGGTAATCCGATATATCTACCAGCCCCCCGGTAGGAAAGTCCGGGAAGAGCTGAAACTTCTTCCCCAAAAGGCAGGCCTTTACCGCCTCCAACACCTCAATGATGTTATGGGGCAGGATCTTCGTGGACATGCCTACAGCTATGCCTTCAGCGCCCATGACGAGTACCACCGGTATCTTGGCCGGGAACAGAACCGGCTCCTTGTTGCGGCCGTCGTAGGAATCCTCATACGTGGTAATCTTTGGGTTGTAGAAGATGTCTTTGGAAAGAGAAGTTATCCGGCACTCTATGTACCGGACAGCGGAAGCCCCGTCGCCGGTATAGATATTCCCAAAATTCCCCTGCCGGTCTATAAAATAACCCTTGTTGGCCAAAACCACCAGGGCATCGCCTATGGAAGCGTCTCCGTGGGGATGATACTTCATACACTCCCCCACGATATTGGCAACCTTGTGGAATTTTCCGTCGTCCTTTTCAAAAAGGGTATGCATAATGCGCCGCTGTACGGGCTTTAACCCATCTTCCAGGTCCGGAATAGCCCGGTCCTTTATGACATACGAAGCGTATTCCAGGAAATTCCGATCAAAAAGGTGTTTGATATATGCCATTCTATGGTCAATATACCTCAAAAGGGGGGGAAATGCAAGGATTAAGGCCGGGGCAGGGAATTCCCCGCAAACTCCCGGCGGGCGCTCACGTGTTCAGGAGATCTTTCCATCCCGGATGATTCGTTCCGCATCCTCAAGGGAGACGCCCTGTTCCCTGGCTACCCTGGCGCGGTCCTCATACTCGATCTTGGAACGCAGGGGCTTGTCCCCCCAGAACACGGTCTTGGTCCGGCCTCCGCCGTCGGCCGTCAGACCTTCCTCCCGCTTCAGGGAAAGACGCCTGACCGCGATTTCCCGGAAGCCTATGGTCGAGGACCGCCGAAACATGACCCGCCTGAGAACGCCCAGCTTACCCGGCGGGCAGAGAACGGAAACCACCGTGCCAGGACGGGACTTCTTCATCACACAGGGACTCAAGGTTACGTCCAGAGCCCCCTCTTCAAAGAGACTCTCCATAAGGAACCCCAACGCTTCGCCGCTCATATCGTCAACATTCGCCTCTATCAGGACCAATTCTTCGGCGAGTATTCCCCCTTCCAGGACCGGAGCAGGGATGTTTCGCTCTTCCCTCCAGGAGACGCGGAGCAGGTTGGGCTTGTCCAGCTTCCGGGTCCCTATACCGTAGCCGGTACGAAGTTCCGTAAAACTGCCGCCGGCGATAAACTCGTCCACAGAAGCCGCCAGGATAGCCGCTCCGGTGGGAGTAGTCATCTCCCTGTCGAATCCCCCGGTCTTGACCGGCATACCCCGGCAAAGGATCACGGTAGCCGGGGCGGGAACCGGCAATACCCCGTGTTCGCAGGCAACCATACCGCCGCCCAGTTCCACTTCACCGCAGGTAACGCGATCCGGCTTCAGGAGGTCAAGGCATATCGCGGCGCCCACGATGTCGATGATGGAGTCCATAGCCCCCACCTCATGAAAGGCAATGTCCTCCGGCGGAACCCCGTGTACCTGGGATTCCGCACCGGCGATCAGGGTAAAAATAGCCAGGGCCCGCTTTTTTGCCCCGCCGCTTATCCCGGAGTTTTCTATTAAGCGCCGGATATCTTTCCAGGAATGGTGGCTATGCCCGCTTCCATGGTCTTGTTCGTGATGATCGTGATTGTGGCTATGATGGTCATGAGGATGAAAATGCCCGGCGTCGTCCTGAGCAATATGGCTGGACCGGCCTTCTAAATTGACAACTGCATGGATGCCGGTTATACCGCAACGATCTTCCCGCATAAATTCCAACGCCCAGCCGCCGAGCCCCAGTTTGGACAATTCAGTCCGCAACAGGACAGGATCAACTCCCAGGTCCACAAAAGCGCCCAGAACCATATCCCCTGAAATACCGGCAAAACAATCAAAATGCAGCGTTTTCAATGACTCCCCTTATAAAACAAACGACCAAAAATAAAAAAGCCCGGCGACTACCTACTCTCCCGCCTCTTCGAGGGGCAGTACCATCGGCGTTAGAGGGCTTGACTTCCGTGTTCGGAATGGGAACGGGTATAACACCTCCACCATAATCACCAGGCAATTAA
>JAIRLK010000048.1 GCA_031259515.1 Treponema sp.
AGTAAAGGCCCGCTGCCCTGATGTTCATATTACTTCAGGCGCCAGTAATATCTCCTTTCAGCTCCCGCTCAGGCGGTTCATTAACCGCGCCTTCATCCTTCTCTGCATGGCCGCGGGCATGGACAGCGCCATCATGGACCCTGCCGACACGGAGATGCGGGCCCTCATCTATGCCGCCGAAGCCCTCCTGGGCAGAGACGAAATGTGCATGGAATACATCGGCGCCTACCGGGACGGCTTGTTTGGGGTTTAGCGGGGAGTTTGCTGTGCTTCGCTCATAACGTATAAAACGGAAAGGCACATGAAGCGCTCACTATCTTCAATTCGCCGTCATACTTCTCTTTGTCATACTTCATTGCTGTCCAGGTCAATTTGTTCATTGACGACTGGAGAATCATGTGGTACACTGAATACATCCAGTTTGGACAATTTCGAAAATCATTTCTTTATATGGACAAGCCATGCAGTATTTTGATACTCACGCCCACATTGGGCTTATCTGCGATGATCCTATTGAGCAACTCATCGTGATTCAGGAAGCTAAGCAGGCCGCTGTCTCGCGGCTTGTTTCAATATGCAATAGCCTCCATGATTTTAAGACGGTGTACGAAAACCTTAGGTCCGCCGCGAACGTTTTTCATGCGGTAGGGGTTAGTCCGTCGGAGGTGCAGAACCCCGGAAAGGGATGGATTCAAACCATAGAACAAAGCGTTCGGCTTCCCCGTGTCGTGGCGGTAGGGGAGATAGGTCTGGACTATTACCGCAAATTCGGACATAAGAATTCCCAAATTGAGCTTTTCATTACCCAGCTTGATTTGGCGGCAAAGTTAGACATGCCGGTTATCATCCACAACCGCGACGCCGGCCACGATGTGCTTGACATTCTCAGGGACCGGCTGCCTCCCAAGGGAGGAGTGCTTCACTGCTATTCCGAGGGCGCCGAATACGCTAAAAAGGCATTGAACCTGAATCTTTACTTCTCCTTTGCGGGTAATTTGACCTACCGGAACGCCCGGAACCTCCACGAAACCATAGAAGTGTTGCCGCTGGACCGTATCCTTATTGAGTCCGAAAGCCCCTTCATGGTTCCCGCGGATTACCGGGGTAAACGGAACATGCCCAAGTACCTGCCCCTGACGGCCCGTTTCATGGCCGAAATGTTGGAATTGGATGAAGGAGAACTCTGCGCTACCTTGTGGGAAAATTCCAACCGGTTTTTCGGCCTCCCCAACGCGTGAGCCTCTATCGTCCGGTAAGCATCGGTTCTCTTTCCCTGCCCGGCAACCTTTTTCTCGCCCCGGTGGCGGGTTATTCGGACCGGGCCTTCCGGTCTCTTTGCGTTGACCAGGGAGCGGACTTTACCTATACCGAACTCGTTTCTGCGGAAGCCCTGGTTCGCCTGCCTGCTGATCTGAACACATCCAAGAGCGGGGCCCTGCTCCGCCGGGGCCGGGGGGAAGCCCGTTACGCCATCCAGCTTTTTGGCGCTAATCCGGAGGTAATGTACCGGGCGGTCCTGCGCCTTGCGCCTTTCCGCCCGGAGGCGGTGGATGTCAACAGCGGGTGTCCGGTTCCCAAGGTGGTCAAGGCCGGGGCCGGTTCCGCCTTGATGCGGGACCCGGCGGTCCTGGGCCGGGTGGTGGAAGCGGCGGTCCGCGCCTCGGCGGAAGCCCTGGGCGGCGTCCCGGTAACGGTGAAGATGCGGTCTGGCTGGGATTCCGCCGCCCTCAACTACCGGGAGGCCGCCGCCACCTGTCAGGAGGCCGGAGCCGCCCTGGTTACGCTGCACCCCCGGACCCGGGCCCAGGGCTATAGCGGCAAAAGCGACTGGTCCCACATCGCGGACCTGGCATCCCGGCTCAGGATTCCGGTGGCGGGGTCCGGAGACCTCTATACCCCGGAGGATGCCGAGCGTATGTTCCGGGAGACGGGCTGCGCCGCCGTCATGTTCGCCCGGGGCGCTATAGGGAACCCCTTCGTCTTCGCCGCAGCACGGGCCCGTCTTACCGGCGGCGCGTACGCCCCGCCGTTGCCCGGAGAACGCCTTGCCGCAGCCTTCCGCCATCTTCTTTTGCTGGCGGAGGACCTGGGAGAGAGAACCGCCTGCCTGGAGATGCGGAAGCAGTTCTGCGCCTATACTAAAGGCGGCGGGCCGGGTATTCCGAGGGGCAATCAATTGAGGGAACGCCTCGTTCATGCCGGCGCCATAGCCGATTACCGGATCATCCTGGAAGAATACGGTCTTGGCCCACAGATTAGGCGAATTTCTCAGGCAAAAATCTGTCTAAATCCGTAAAAATCCGCGTTATCAGCGGTTAAAATCCGTAAGACTTTAGGTTATAGTATTGATAGAAAGGAGCGTACAATGAAACTAATATTTCTTGGACCGCCCGGCGCGGGTAAAGGCACCTTAGCGGCTAAAGCGGTTGAAATTCTGCATATACCCCACATCAGTACGGGGGTTGTTTTCCGTTCCGCCATTGCGGCCAAAAGCCCCCTGGGGATCAAGGTTAAAGCCATTATCGACGCGGGAAAACTGGTGGATGATGAAACTACCATAGCCCTGGTGAAGGAACGGCTTGCCCAGGATGATGTTAAAACCGGCTATATTCTGGACGGCTTTCCCCGGACCATTCCCCAGGCCGAAGCCCTGGCGGACTTCTCCGAGGCGGACAAGGTAGTCAACTTCGATATTCCCGATTCAAGCGTTTTGGAGCGTTTGGGCGGCCGCCGGGTTTGCCGGAAATGCGGCCATAACTTCCATGTGATTTTCGACAGCCCGAAAAAAGAGGGACTCTGCGATTACTGCGGCGGCGAGGTCTACGTCCGGGAGGACGACAAATCCGGGTCGATTCAAAAGCGGCTCGAAGTGTACCGCGCCCAGACCGCCCCGCTCATTGATTTTTACCGGAACAAGGGTATCCTGGTTGATGTAGACGCCCGTCCGGCGGTGGACGTGGTGGTGGAAAATTTCAAAAAAGCCGTCGGCAAGGGTTAAAGCCGCCGGTCCCTAAACTAACCGCTCTTCCGGGTGTTCCCCAAAGTAGGTTCTAAGAACACATTCCATCCCGGCAAGGGCGGTTTCCCGGCCAAGCAAGGTCTTTACGTAGTTCCCCCAAACCAGGTTGTCGCAGAAGTAGGCGAAGAACCGGCGGGCCCGGCTCATGTGGAACTCCGGCGGTTGATACCGGGCCAGGAGTTCTAAAAAGCGCAGGGCGGTTTCCTCCAGGTTGACCGCCGGCGGCTCCCCCTTCCCGGAGGGTTCCTTTTCCATGGCCCGGGCGCGGGCGAAGATCCAGGGAGCGCGGACGGCAAGGCGGCCCGCCATCACCGCGTCGCAGTCCCCGGCGGCCCGGTGGAGGAGACCGGCGGCGTCGGCTATGTCGCCGTTACCCGCCACCGGGATGCGCAGGCTCTGTTTAAGGGCGCCGACAAAGTCCCAGCGGGCGGTGCGGCGGAACTTTTCCCGGGCGGTACGGGGATGCAGCGTGATGAAATCCACCCCCTCGTCCTCAAGACGGCGGCAAAAGGTTACCAGACCGTCCAGGTCCGCCTCCATGCCCAGGCGGAGCTTTACGCTGAGGCGTTTCCGGGTCTGGGGCCGGACCATGCGGATGAGGGCGGCGGCTTTATCCGGATAGGCCATCCACCGGACGCCAGCGCCGAGGCGGACTATGGCCGGGGCGGAGCAGCCCATATTCAGGTCGATGCCGGCGCAGTCCCGCCGGTCAAGAAGGGCCGCCGCCGCCGCGATTTGGCCGGGATCGGCGCCGGCAAGCTGGTAGACCACCCGTGCGGGGCAGGGACCGGCATCAACGTAATAGGCTTCAAAGGGGCCGCCGCTTATAAGCGCCCCGGCGCTGATCATCTCGGTAAAGTATTCATCACAGCCGCCGAAATCTTCAATCAGCTCTCTAAGCGCGCGATGACTCAATTCCGCCATAGGCGCTAGCAAAAAAGGAACGGACATGTTAATATTATAAACAGAATTATGTTTTTTAGATGAGGCTGTTCCAAAACCGTGCGCGTTTAGCGCACAGTCAATTAGTTTTGGAACCGGCTTAGATGGTAATTTTTTCAGACCCGGACCGGGACTTGACATGCAAAAACCTATATCATAGAGTAGAGAAGAGGAGCGTTCCGCATGATAGCAAAGAGTGATATATCCAATATTAATGATAAGCCGCCGGAGGGTATAAAGCCCGATGGAACCTCTTATCGGGTTCTTGTGGTTGACGATTCCATGTTTATTGCTAAACAATTGGGGCAAATTTTAACATCAGATGGTTTTGAAGTTGCCGGTACGGCTGCGGATGGGGCCGCGGGAGTGGAAAAATACAAGGAATTGTATCCAAACATCGACTTGGTTACTATGGATATTACCATGCCTGTAATGGATGGGGTTTCCGCATTGGAAAAAATTTTGGAATTTGATAAAGATGCGAAGGTAATCATGGTGAGCGCCCTGGGGAAAGAGGATGTCGTTAAGAAGTCTCTTCTGCTGGGTGCGAAAAGCTATATCGTAAAGCCGCTGGATCGGAAAAAAGTGTTAGAACGGGTCGTTTCTATCCTTAAACATTAGGATCCTGCGGCTAAAGCCGTAGGGGGACCTGGTGTAATTTCATGGATTTTGAGGTTCTTTACCTATTTTTTATTGTTGCCAAAGGAGGTTAACAACTATGCAAGCTCATGTCATAGCAGACGGCGTTTATGGTTTACACGCTGATATTCGTACGACAGACCTTTTTGAGGGGATATGGCCTATTCCTCATGGTGTTTCTTTGAATTCCTATATCGTGCGGGGAGAAAAAATCGCCCTTATCGACCTTGTACGGGACTGGACCGACGCGACGGAACAGATCGAGAAAAAACTTGCTTCCATTGGCATTGACTTTAGCGCTGTGGATTATCTGATCCTGAATCACCTGGAACCGGATCATACGGGCTGGCTTCAGGAATTCCGGGCCAGAAACCCTAAGGCTGAAATAATCTCCACCGCCAAGGGCATAAACCTGGTAAAGACCTTCTACAAGATAGACACGGGACTGCGGGTAGTAAAAGATGGAGAAACCCTGGACTTGGGAGCCGGTAAAGTCCTTGCCTTTGTGGAGACCCCCAACATTCACTGGCCGGAAACCATGGTAACCTGGGAAAGCCGGTCAGGAACCCTCTTTTCCTGCGATGCCTTTGGTTCCTTTGGCGCTTTGGGGATCTTTGATACGGTTCCTGGAAACCGGATTTTCGATGATGAATTCACCCCGGAAGAACACATCTTTTTTGAAAAAGAGTCCCTTCGTTACTATGCCAATATCGTTTCGTCCTTTTCCGGTTTTGTGGAAAAGGCGGTGGAGAAACTCGCCAACAGGGAAATTCGGTGTGTAGCCCCAAGCCACGGCATGATTTGGCGTAAAGAGCCGGGGAAGATCATTGAGCGTTACCTAAAGTACGCCGCCTACGCCAAAGGCGAAACAGAAAAGGAAATCTCCATTATTTGGGGGTCTATGTATGGTAATACCAAACAGGGCCTTGACGCGGTTATCCGGGGAATTGAGGAAGAAGGGGTTCCCTACACCCTACACCGGATCCCCGATGAAAACATCTCTTTTGTCCTGGCGGACGCTTACAAAAGCGCTGGTCTGGTTTTAGCTATGCCCACCTACGAATACGCCGTCTTTCCCCCCATGGCCTATGTGTTGGACATCTTTCGCCGCAAACACATAAACCATAAAACCGTTCTCCGCATCGGCTCCTGGGGCTGGGCGGGAGGCGCTAAAAAGGAGTACGATGCCATCGTCTCGAATTTCAAATGGTCCCATCTGGAATCTGTAGAATGGGCCGGCGCTCCTGCCGCAAAAGAAGTCGATCTGCTTGAAGAGCGGGGCCGGGAGTTCGCCCGCGCGATACGGGCCTTGTAGTTTCAAGAGCCGGAGTTTGTGGGGCGTTGCCTTAAAATTGTTGTATAGTTACGCTGTGTCCATCAGGAGCCTAAACGGTATTTGTAGAAAACCGGTTCACTCATAACGATGCGCTTCCATATTTTTTTGTACCGGTTTCCGGTTGTTTAAAAAACGGCTGTCCATAAAAAATGTTTCAACGGCATACAACCCGGCGCCGCATATCATGGGTTTATCTTCAAGCCTGGAAAATTCGATCAGCCTGTTTGTCAGGCTAAACGCGAACATGGTTTTTTCAATTTTTTCCTTAATTCGGTCAATCAGTTTTGTCCCGAGTTGCATAATCCCGCCTCCCAGGATAATCACTTGGGGATCGTATAGAAATAGAATATGATGATCACAAACGCGCCCGTAGGCTCGGCTTATAGAGCAAAGCCTATGGGTTTATCCTGGGAGCCTAAACGGTATTTGTATTTCTTCGATTATCCGCTATAGTTTAAGTAGAGCGTTATCATGAATCCTCTTTGCTTACA
>JAIRLK010000061.1 GCA_031259515.1 Treponema sp.
TGGGGAACGCGGTACGGGCAATCCGGAACCGGTTTATCGCCGCCTCCGATCTGGCAAACGCCTACCTGATCCGGGGCGACCGGAATATTCCCTTCGCGCTGGATCGCTTCATCTACCAGCAGGACTTCAGCGGCGACATCCCGCTTGAAAACGGGGACACCATCATCATCCCCTTCAGGCAGTATTTTGTACTGGTAAGCGGGGCGGTAAAAGCGCCGGGGCGGTATCCCTATATACCGGATCGCATGGCGGATTATTACATCAATCTGGCGGGGGGCCGGGACGATCTGCTTAACAACGGCGGCGGGACCCGCATAACGGATATGAACAACCGGAAACTGCCCGAAACCTCCGTAATTCCCCCGGAAACCATGATAAACTTTCCAACCAACAGGTTTTCCGCCCGCTTTAACCAGTACGGGCCGATTGTTACCACGATCCTGTCGATCATCAGCACAACCCTGTCCATTCTCGCGGTAAGCGGCATATTTAATTGAAAGGGAGGAGGGAGGAGGGGAAGACTGTTATTCGGAGGTTTAGCGGGTTTCCGGGAGGAGGCGGCCTGCTCTGTGAGCGCGTAGCATCGGGGAACGCCTGGGACAAGAGCGCGGTTGCAGGGCATCGGCGTTTAAAATCATATTTCCTTATATAATAAGGATTTGCCCACATACCCGCATGGTGTCTGTGGGAACCTGATTCCTTATCGAATTCATGCTGGCCTGGGTAGCCACGGTTACGCCGGTGTCAATAGTCCGCTGAACCGGTTTGCCCGCCAGGAGGCCCACGCCGGCCAGGGCGTTGACGATTTTACCCTGGCCATTCAGATCTCTCCCGGGTTCATTGGCGGCGGTTTACAAAACGGGCCCCGTTCAGTACGGAACCAGGGCCCGGAACAACCCGCTTACCGGGTTTTTACCTGCCGCCCCACGCCATAGCGTCAATACTTGCCGCATTGGCATTGGTAGCTACCGTTACGCCGGTATCAACCTGCCGTTTAACCGGCTTTTTGTTGTATGCGTCAACACCGGCCTGGAGTCCTTCATAACCCATAACAAAAGGATTTTGAACCATGGATGCGTTGAGAACACCCCGTTCAATTAAAGCCTTGGTATCGGCGGACCAGTCAAAGCCAACGAATTTCACCTTGCCGGCTTTCCCTGCCTGTTCGATACTGTTACCCGCTCCGATGGTAGAACCTTCGTTGGTGGCGTAGATGCCGGCCAAATCAGGATTGGCGGTCATAAAATCGGTCGCAATATCCAAGGCTTTTGTTTTTTCCCCGTTGGAATACTGGGTGCCCACAATAGCGATGTTAGGATATTTTGATTTAATCTGATCTTCAAATCCGCTTTGTCGCGCCATTGTGGTTCCGGCGCCGGGCTGGTGGTTGATGATAGCGATCTTTCCGCTCTCTCCAATAGCCTTGGCCAATTCATCGGCGGCAAGGGCGGCGGCGGCGCTATTGTCCGTGGACAGGAAGGCGTCATACTTGTCGGTATTGGCAGCAGAGTCAATGATGATGACGACGATCCCGGCGGCCTTTGCTTTTTCGACGGCAGGCACAATCGCGTCGGCATTCAGGGGTGCTACCATGAGAATATCGACTTTCCTGGTGATTGCGTCTTCCACCATCTGAAGCTGCATAACCGAGTCCAGCTTGTTGGGCGGGGCGTTAAAAGTCAGGTCAATGTTACCCAGCTCTTGAGCCTTAGCCTCGGTTCCGGCCTTTACTTTTTGCCAGTGTTCATCCTGGGCATCCATTGCGATAAAAATAGCTTTGATCTGCCCGCTTGCTGAGTCCTGAGCCCCGCCCCTGGCCCATACCGGCAAAACGCCTGTCAGGGTGGAAACGAGTACCGCGATTAGTAAAATTCTTTTCATAAAATCCTCCAAAATATTTTTTAGGTTCTCACAAGAGAACCTGGTTGCCAAAAATAAAAGATTCGTAACGGAGCCTGTCCCAAAACTTCAGTTTTGGAAAAGCCTCGTCGCAAAGATTTAATCCTTCCGCCTAACGCGATCCAGAAATACGGAAGCGACGATGACAATGCCGATAACAATTTTCTGAATGAAGGGGGATACCCCAATCAGATTGAGGCCGTTCCGTAAAACCCCGATAACAAAAGCACCGATAAAGGTTCCCGCCACCGTCCCTTCACCGCCCATAGTGCTGGTACCGCCGATGACCGAAGAAGCTACCGCATCAAGTTCATATCCATCCCCGGATGCGGGCTGGGCCGAGATGATCCGGGCGGACATAATAAGCCCCGCGAAAGCCGCCAAGAGTCCTGAAAAAATATACACCATCATCAAAACTCTTTTAGTATTTACCCCGGAAAGCCGGGCGGCGTCGAAGTTACTCCCTGTGGCGTACACATGCCGGCCCAGCTTTGTCTTCGCCAGAACAAACGCGAAAACAAGAACGAGAATCACCATAATGATAACCGGGTTAGGGATGCCCAGGGTCGATCCGGTTCCCCAAAAAGTCGTAAATGACTTGGGCAAGCCGCTGATAGGAATGGCCTGGGTCAGGGTAAGAGCCAACCCCCGGGCCACTGTCATAGTCCCCAAGGTGGCGATAAAAGGGGGCAGTTTCCCAAAAGCTATTAACGTACCGCTCACCGCTCCCGCGGCAACGCCTGTTAATAAACCGGCGAGTATACACAGAAATACGGGAAGATTTGCCTGCATACAAAGTCCCGCCGTCATGGAACATAAGGCTATGTTCGAGCCGATGGACAGGTCTATGCCGCCGGTTATGAGCACATAGGTCTGGCCTATGGCGATGACGGCGATTACCGCCGTCTGCGTCGCCACCGTCAAAAGGTTGTTCACCGAGAAAAAGTAGGGGCTTAGAACGGTAAAAACCGCCCCCAAAAGGAAAAGCCCGCTGAAAGTCGAAAGAAGCTGTTTTTGGGACCGGGACAAATTCAGGCGCAG
>JAIRLK010000082.1 GCA_031259515.1 Treponema sp.
GAGCCGAGTTCCATGGGGACGATAAGGGCTTCCACCTTGAGGTCGCTGGAGACTTCAAGATTGTCCCCGACAAAGAGAGATGGAGGAGTCAGGTCAAATTTAAAGCCAAGATCGTGAAGTTTGGTAACCGCTTGGGCGGTAATCATGTTGGCAAGCTCCTGAATGGTAGCTTTGGCCATGTCATCCAGGGCGGGCAGTTTTTCACCGTTCATGATGCTGGCCACTGCCAGAGCGGTATCTTTCGTCATATCAAACCGAACCTGCCCTATCACATCTCCGGCAAGTCCAACCACTGCGGCAACACCCATAATAGACAACGTTGAAGATTTGAGGTACAGATCACTGCGTTTTACATTTTCATAAACCTGGCTTTTAAGAATACTAAAAGCCGCCTCAACAAACGGGTTGATGTATTCAACTCTCATATTAATGCTCCTTTACCAAAGCTAATTACGCACAAACGCGGAAACCGGATCTTTCGCTATAGGCTGCCAATCATCTACCGGAAGCTGTTCGTTTCTTCCTATAATAACAAGCCCGCCTCGTTTCAATTTTTCGGAAAATTCGGCGATAATTTTTTCCTGGTCTTGAAGGGAAACAAAGGACAGGAAATCCCGGGCTATAATGATATCAACATCGGGAATTTGGTTCCCATTCAGGATATCATGATATTCAAACAGGATTGCATTCTTTATCTCCTGACTAAAGCTATACCCGTTTTTACCCCGTACCATAAAACCCCGGATAAATTCAGGCACATCGGCAAGGTCAAAAATCATATTCGGCGCCGTTGATATAGAAAGAATATCATTATCATTAGCCCATATCTTGATATGACCATTAGGATACCGTGACTTTAGTATACATGCCATTGAAAAAGTTTCATAGCCCTTCCCGCAGCCAAGATTCCAAACCTGGATGCTGTTAGAACTCAGATTCGGCAGGATGCTCTTGACCTGAAAGGAATACTCATCGTCCCAGAACGATCCGGTATGGGGAGAATAGAAATCGGCCAGAAAGTTATCCGCATCCTGGACATTCCTGAGCTGGACTTCTGAGTTTGAATGGACATCCACCCACTCCGTAAACCGCTTCTTAAGCCACTGCTCGTTGAGAGGGCTCACGATAAACCGCTTGAGCGCGATTAGACCATCCTTGATAAAACCAAGCGCGGAATCAGCAGCTTCGGCGTGCTGCTCCAAAACCGGTTCCGCAGCGGGCGGCGGCGCAAAATAGCTTTCCCCAGCCTCCTGAATCACGGCCCGGGGTTTCTGCTTTTCATCCTCGTTCTGGGTAAAAATACGGACCACATCAAGGATGATATAAAGGTCCCCCTCTTTTTCCACAACCCCGCTAATATATTTAATATTGATGTCCCCAAAGATAGGATGGGGGGGCTGAATCGTACCGGAGTTGATGCCTACAACCTTGTCAATCTTATCGACGATGGTACCATAAACCCGATCCTCAATTCTCAGGATGAGCATGTTTTCCTGGGCATCTACTTTAGTATCCACCGAAAGATGAAAGAAAGTCCTTAAATCAATGATGGGAATGATGTCGCCCCGGAGGTTGTAAACCCCCCGAACAAAAGAAGCGGCGTTAGGCACATAGGTAAACTTATCAGCCTTGGCAATTTCTTTGACGTTCATGATGTCAACGCCATAATCCTTACCGGCCAGAGAAAACGTAACCATCTTAAAGTCAACGTTATTAACCAGCTCTTTTTCTTCCTGAATTTCGGCGTTCACCACCGCCAAATCTTTTATCGCTGCTGCCATGACTTCCCTCGCTACCTGGTTGACGCTTCGCGCACCCGGCGTTGTTCAAGCTCCTTACGGAGCCCCAGTTCCAGGAGCTGACTTACATCTATGATAAGTGAAACCGAGCCGTCGCCCAGGATTGACGCACCGGCAATGCCCGGAGAATTGGTATACTGATCCCGCAGAGGCTTAATGACCACATCTTCCTCGCCGATAAGGCTGTCCACCATAAAACCCATCTTCTTTTCAGCGGTACCCACAATGACGATGAAGTTATAGTCCTGTCTTTCTTCGGTCCTGATACCGAACAGCCGGTTGAGTCTGAGCAGGGAAAGCACGTCGTTACGGATGTTGAAGACCTCGTAATTGTCGATCATCCTGATATCTTCGGGCTTGATCCGCAGGCTCTCTATGACCGATGTGATGGGGATGGAGTAGATTTCCGTTCCCACCCGGACCAGAAGACCCTGGATAATCGCCAGAGTCAGCGGCAGTTTGATGATAAACTTGGTACCCTTGCCCCGCTCCGAAGAAACCGTAACCGAGCCGTTGAGCTTTTCGATTTGCCGGCGCACCACATCCAGGCCAACCCCCCGTCCGGATATGGCGGTAATCGTCTTGGCGGTAGAAAAACCGGCCTCAAAGATAAGGTTGAAGGCTTCCACATCGGACAAAATCTTGTTGGGACTGATGAGGCCTCGTTCCACCGCCTTGGCCTTGACCGCATCAACGTCTATGCCCTTGCCGTCGTCGGAAATTTCGATGAGGATCATATTCCCTTCGTTGGCGGCCCTAAGAAGGACCATGCCCTCTTCAGGCTTACCCGCCGCCCGGCGTTCTTCCTGGGACTCAATTCCATGGTCTATGGAATTTCGTACCGAGTGCATAATCGGGTCCAAAAGATCTTCAATGACCGATTTGTCGAGTTCGGTTTCCTCACCTTCAATGACCAGATTGACCTTTTTACTGAGGGACTTGGAAAGGTCCCGAACCAGCCGCGGGAAACGGCTGAAGATCTGACTGATGGGCACCATGCGGATACGCATAACTCCTTCCTGGAGTTCGCCGGTAATACGGCCCAAATTCTGGGAGGTGGAACGGAATTTGGCCGCGCTGCCTTTAAGAGACGCCTCAAAACCATCAAAGAGGGAAAAAATATCCCCATACTGATCCCCTATTTCCTTCCGTATGTCCTTGACGGTTTTACCCGTCTGCATACCCTCCAGATAATCGGGCAGGCTGTCGAAAAGGTTCTTTATTTTTTCCCGGTAAACCGATTCGATATCATGCAGGTCCGCTAAGAGATCGTTGAATTGATTGTTGATCTGGTTGAAGGTCGCTTTGGTGATAACCGTCTCGGAAACCAAGTTAAGGAGGTCATCTATACGCTTGGAATCGACCCGCAGTATAGACCCCGCCTCTTTTCCGGCTTTCCTGGCATCCGCCGCCGTAACCTTGTGCTCGTCCCCTCCTGCGGGGGCGGCGACAGGCTCCGCAGGGGGAGCGGGAACCGAAACCGGTGCGGGAGCGGCAGTCTGAGGGGGAGCGGCTTTCTTACCCGTATCGGAAAGGGCTTCTATATTCTTGATGTCCGCCGAAAGGCTCACATCGGGAATAACCACATAGCCCATAAGCTCATCGGCGGTTTTACGGGTAGCCAGATAATAGTCTACCGCGGGATAAAACACATCTTCGTAGAGCTCTTCAAAGTCCGGCGAGGTTTTCAGAATCGTACCGATATTCTTAATGGCCGCGTACACCTGAATACCGCCGACGGTATTCATCAGGCTATTTTCATCAAACTGAACAGAAATACGGTAGATTGGCATACCGCCGGGTACCGATTGCTTCATTTCCAGGAACTCATATTCGGAAGGCATGGCGGGAGACACGGTTCCGGAAGCAGGAGGCACGGAACGGACCGGCTGCGCAGGAGGCGCCGCCGGCTTGGGGGCGGCAGGTCTGGCGGCTCCTTTTTTCCGGGAGGCCCCTTCGGGAAGCAGGGACGAAAGACGGTCTGCTATCTGGGTAGTATCCTCCTGATAAACGGAACCGTTCATCCGCTGTTCCAGCATAGCCTTGATAACATCAATCGCCGAAAGAAGCGTATCGACCACATCCTCATTAACCACCAACTGATCCGACCGGATAGCATCAAGGACATCTTCGACCAGATGGGTAAAATGGGAAAGTTCCATCATTTCTACCGTAGCGGACCCGCCTTTTAAGGTATGCGCAGCCCGGAAGATCTCATCTACCGCATCTTTGTTGCCGCCTTCATTCTCAAGCACCAGGATATTCTGTTCCAGCGTGTCCACCTGCATCTGGGCTTCACTGAAAAAATCTTTGAGAAGTTCCTCATTATTAGGATCCAGATAATCACTCATATTAACTAAATCTTATACACATTTCATCTTACGTCAAGATAGGGACGATGAATTATTCGTATTTATTCCCCAAATTAAGGAAGAAATTGAGTTTATAAATGGAGCCTGTTCCAAAAATTGAAGTTTTTGAACAGCCTCAATGGGTAAAAACGATTTCCCCCTTAGGGATGCTGACGGCGGTTACGGCTAACCTGACCGGATCATTGGGTTCCGCATCCCCCTTCAGGGCCGCCTGTATTTCAAGCCCCAGGGCAGGGATCAGGACCGTTGCCCGGGCGCCCTTCTTTTCCAGGACTATCCCGTCCCATTCGGAACCTTTCCTGCCGGCCAGGTAAACCGCCGTCCAATGGGCTCGAGAGGCCCGCTCCGCACGGGCAACGGCGGACGCGGCGGCTTCCCCGGCGGCCAGGGCCTGAAGTACCGCGTCCTCGTCTGCGGGAGGGATGTCCCGGTACGCGCCGGCTCCCAGCAGGGCGCGGATCTGCTGGTGGGCCAGGAGGTCCGTATACCGCCGGAGCGGGCTCGTTACCTGGGTGTATTGTTCCAGGCCCAGACCGCTGTGGCGTCCGGGCTTTACCGACAGGGTTCGGGGACGCATACACCGCCTGAGTTGGTAGGAACCAGCCAGGCCCGGCAGGGGATCCCGAGGAAGGTCCCCGGCTTCCTGGGTTACAAAGGGGAAAGGCAACAGCGTTGTCCTGCGGGACACCCACTGGGCCGCCCCTTCCCCGGCAAGAAGCATACATTCCCGGACCATGTCCGCAGACCGGCAGGCGACTATGGGTTGAATAGCCGTTTCCCCTTCCCGTACCGTGATATGAACCTCCGGAAAGTCTATGCGTACCGCGCCGGCGGCGGTCCTCCGGGCAAGGTTCCGTTCCGCCATGCGGAAGAGGTCCGTAAGATGCCCCGCATAGGGACCAGCGCGTCCGGCGGCTTCGGTATCGCCCCGGATGGCGGCGTCCGCATCCTCATAGGTCAGCCGGATTACCGTAACACGGGAAGGGACGATTTCAGTTTCCACGACGGAGCCGTCTTCACTCAGCATAATCTTGAAGGAGAGGGCCGGGGAAACTTCTGCAAGGCCCAGAGCATAGGCCGGAAGCGTTTCTTCCGCTAGCATACGGGAACTCCCTTCCGGGAGGTACAGGGTAGCGCCCCGGTTCCGGGCCTCAATATCGGCGGGGCTTCCGGGCAAGATGGAAGCGGCGGGATCCGCCACATGAACCCACAGGCAATTCCCTTCCAGACAGACCGCATCGTCCGGGTCGGCGCTCCAGGCGTTGTCGATGGCAAAGGCCGGAAGGCTGGTCAAATCCAGACGGCCCTCGTCCGGAGGCGGAAGGCCGGGAACTACCGAAGGGGAAACCGGGGAAACGCCGAACCGCGCCGGGTGGGGGTTGACCGCCATGGTCCATGCGCCGCAACGGAGAAGGATACGGTGAGCTTCCTCCGGGGTTTCGGGACGGCCCAGGTCCTTGAGGGTGCGGCTCTTTTCAGCCTTGCCTAAGGCCAGGGCTTCCACGTCCTGGAGAAACCGCCCTTCGCCTTGGGGCGCCGGCTGCGGCGAAGCGGAATCCGGCGCCCCAAGCCGCTTTTTAAGGCGCTCCAAAAAGGCTTCCCGTTCCCGGATTTCCCGCTGTTTTGCTTCCCGCTTCTGTTCGTCCGCAGCCACCGCAACGGCATCCCTGGGACTAAGGGCCTTCACGGTTCCTGAAAAGTAGAGCCCCTCTTTAAGGAGGCCGTAGGCGGACCAGGCGCTTTGAGGGCTAAAATCGCCGTAGGCCAATTCCGCAAGTTCTTTGAGGGGGACTACGCTGCCTTCCAGAAGTTCCCAGGCTTCCCGAACATTCCCCCGGACCGGGGGCAGGGCCGCTTCTTCCACCGACCGGACCGGACCGGGATGTACCAATTCCACGTCCTTTTCCCGAACCCTAAGGGTTTCCCCGCCCGCAAGGGCAATTTCCAGTTTTTCTCCACCGCCGGTTACCAGGGCAGGACGGTTTTTATAAGCTACCAGGCTTTTCTCCGGAATCATGAGGTTTAGTCTACCACAAGCCGGGTATACGGCGGAACCCTAATGAAAGATATATTTCCCCTAGACCCCCGCAAACGCCTTGTTCAGCCGTTCCCTAGCAGGCGGCCTGGTAAAGTGGGACACTGCCGGGACCACGATGAAGGGAGCGATGATGGCGATGCTCGCCGCCAGGGGGGAACGGCTTGAACCCAGGATAAAGAAGAGGGCGATCATTACCGCCGTGCCGGTGAAAAAACCCGCGTAAGCCCCGGCCTTGGTTACCCGCCGGGAGTAGAGGCCCAGGATGTAGGGCGCGGCAAAGGAACCGGAGATGACGCCCCAGGAGAGGGACATCAGGTACACGATGATGCCGATTTGGAAACGGGAAATAAAATAGGAGATGATGATAAATATCAGCGAGAGAAAGCGCATCATCGCTACCGACCGGTCCTTGCCGGCTTTGGCTTCCTGCCGGGAGGGGTAGAGGTCTATGGCCACCGCCGAGGAGGAAACAAGCACCAGGGAAGACAGGGTGGACATGGAAGCCGAAAGGATAAGGAGAAGGATCAGCGCCAGGAGAACCTGGGGCAGCTTGTTTGTGAGCAGTGTCGGGATGATAAGATCGTACTGAATCATCCCGGCGGCGTTTTTCGGGACCGTATTGATGTCGAAGAAGACATGCGAGGAAGCCCCGGTGTAGTAGGCGGTAAAGCCTATCATCAGGGCGAAAACGGTGGTAACAACGGCCGCCTTGGTGATGACTTTTTCGTTCCTGATGGCGTAAAACTTCTGCGTCATCTGGGGCAGGCCCCAAGTACCGAAGCTGGTCATAAACACCAGGGAGAATACTGTCAGCACGGAAGGCTGTTGTACAGCGGGAACATTGATCGGGTAGTTTGCCTGTATCTTATCCATGATTCCCAAGAGGCCGCCTTCGGGAGCGGTGAGGACCAGGACCATGACCGCCGCACCGAAAAACATGATGATTCCTTGGATGAAGTCCGTGACGGCTATGGCGAAGTACCCGCCCAGGATAAGGTAGACCCCGGTAAATAGGATCATGATGAGGAGGGCTATGTCGTAAGGTATTCGGAACACGGTTTCAAAGAGATGCCCCAGTCCCTTAAAGACCGACGCGGAATAGGGGAGTAAAAAGAAGAAGATGAGCGATGCCGCCACCGGCTTTAAGTGTTTGGCCCCGTACCGTTCTTGGAGGAATTCCGGCATGGTCATTGCATCCAGGTTCTGGGTCATGCGCCGGGTCCTGCGGGCCAGGACAAGCCACGCGGCCCCGGCGCCGATGATGGCGTTTCCTATGGCTATCCACAGGGCGTTGAGGCCAAATTGCCACCCCTGAGTACCCGCGAACCCGATGAAGATTACCGCGGAAAAATAGGATGTCCCATACGCCACTGCGGAAATCCACGGCCCCAGGGTCCGCCCTCCCAGGAAAAAGTCCCCCAAGGTTTTGGTCTTGCGCATTCCCCAGATGCCGACCCCGATCATCACGGCAAGAAATATCACGAGAAAAACAATGCCGATACTCATGTTTGAAACCCCCCTTATGAAAGAGATTTCATTGTATATGCCGGGACCTTGTTCGGCAAGGCCCCGCGTTACCTCAAAATTTTTCTAATTCAAAAAAGGTCATATCTGAAAAGGAAAAGGGGGAAGGCTTTCCCTCTTTTCCTTTTTTTTCTAATGATTGTTCCCAAGCTGTTCTGAAAACACGGTCGCCTTCTTCTATGAGGCGGCGCAGGAATTGTTTTTTCTGACGTGGGTTCATGTTGTCAAGGGCGGTTTGGGCTTTGGTAGGGATTGTGCCGAGACCGCCGCAAAGTGTTTTGCCGCCTTTACCGTCTCCTGCCAGATAAAAGGTCATTGATATACCCGCAAACGGGCTTTGTTCCTGAGACTGCGGCGATCCCCGATAGGTGGCTTTCATACGGGATAATTCAATGTTCCATTCGGGGACCGCCTTTGCTGTTGGGCGGGGGCGGACAAACAGCCGGTAATATAATCGTACAAAAATAAAATCAAATAACTCTTTCATTTTTGTTTATGCCCAATAAGCAGAGAAAATGTTAAAAAATTGCCTTTTTACGACTACAATTTCTTAATTGACTTAACCTCAATTTCCTCAATCCACCAGCCTTTTTTATCTATGTAACCGAATATCTCAACTGTGTCATTTTCATTGACAGACAAACCGTTCCAAATATGCCAATCAATTTCAACAACGACTTCCCCGGTATTATCCTTGAACATAAATTTTTCTTTTTTCCGATCTAAAGACCGTATAATGTTTCCACGCAATAGCACCGGTGAATGGTCACGAAGTTTATTTGCTTCACTTATTGTAATTAGGCTTAGACCACTTCCAGGACCTGTAAAACCCTGTGCGCTTACGGAAATAGCTGTGAATAAGAATATGATGCTGGTTATTCCTATAACAAAACCTTTGTGTTTCATTTTTACCCTCCAATGGTAAATTAAAAAATTAGCCAACCGGACTTACGTGTTTTACACCGCACGTTGGCTTTTACTGAAACTTTACAGGCCTCTCGCCGGGCAATTCGTTATTGTTCCAACAATTCCAATTCAAGATCTTTAAGCATGGTATCGGTGGCGGTAATGCCGCCTTCCGCAAGATACCAGACATCAGGGGTAAGATATACAATATGGCCGTTTTTGTAGGCATCGGTCTGCCGTACTATCCCATTTTCGATGATTTCTCGTGCGGCCCTTGCGCCGTTGGTTCCTATGACGGAATCCCGGTCAATTACGAAGATATAATCAGGATTATTGTCCAGGAGCAGTTCAAAAAAGGCCGAATCACCGTGTGTACTGGTTACACTGGCGGTAAGGTTTTCAAAACCGACCTCATTGAAAATAAGTGAACAACGCCCGCCGTTACCGAAAGTGAGACGGTGGAAAGCAGGAGCGTGATAACAACAAACGGCACCGTTATTTTGTTTCTTGTAATGATCAATACCCTCCTGTAAATCTCAACATCTTTAGTTTCCTTATCTAACAAAATGAGCAAAAAAAGCAGCGGGATGTGCCTTTATTTTGACAACTTCCTTTAAAAAATGTTTCCACCGACAATCTTCGACTCTGCTTCGAATGCCTAATCTAATACTCCAGCCCTCTTCTTCCTGAAGGTGGTGAAAAATACAAAGACCGATGTTACCAGCATAACTGCCGCTGCGCCGTAGAGGGTGGAGAGTAGCCGAAACAGAGCGTAGCCGATTCGGTCATTTCCCGTTTTTGTCAGTGCCACCAAAATAAAGGTAACACCTCCAATACGGGCATTAAAGGCCGGAACCCTGGCAAGTTTGCAGCCAAGGAGGGTCAAGAGCAATCCCGCCATGATCATAAGCGCAAAAAGCCATGACATACCGGCCGCATCGTCCAACAACACTACGAAAACAGCGGCGAGGCCGCCGATAGCAGTTATGACGAGGCGGATTAAACCTGCTTTACAACTTTCCTTCCCGCCATTCTGAACACAGAGAAGAGTTGTGATACAGGCGGTCATAGTTTGAAATTCTGGAATGACCTTGGCCATGAGTAGACAGATCCCCACAGCAAGGACAATTTTTACATCTATAAGACTGACACTTACCGGTGTATTTACTTTCTTAATCATTTATTTCCCTCACTCGGCAGCACGCGGCAAAATGGTTTTCCGTTATCTCCTCTAATTGCTGCGGCTCGTGACACACATCTAACGTATAGGGGCACCGCGCAGCAAAGCGGCAGCCTGGTTTTGGGTTAATGGGAGAGGTGATTTCTCCTTTCAACTTAACCTGTTGCATGGGTTTACGGATATCCGTGGAAGGTATGGCGGACAAGAGGGCCTTTGAATAGGGATGCAGGGTAGTAGTAAAAAGTTTCTTCGAAGGGCTTTTCTCAACTACCTGCCCAAGGTACATCACACAGATATGATCCGAAATATGCCGAACCACCGACAGATCATGGGTTACAAACATATAGGACATTCCAAGACGATCCTGCAACTCCATAAGGAGGTTGAGTACTTGCGCTTGTATGGATACATCCAAGGCTGAAACAGGTTCATCGCATACAATGAACTGCGGACCCAAAGCCAAAGCCCTGGCGATACCTACCCGCTGCCGGCGGCCGCCGTCAAGCTCGTGGGGATAGGCTTCCCGCAAGCGCTTGTCTATACCAACCAAATCCATGAGCCGTTCGGTTTCAGTTTTGAGTATGACCCCCTTAAAGCGCCCGCTTTTCATAAGCGGCTCCTGTACCGTGGAGATTATCCTTTGACGCGGATTAAGGGATGAATAGGGGTCTTGGAATATTATCTGCATCTTCTCACGCATCCGTTTAAGCTTCTGTCCGCTCATGTGCGTAATGTCATTACCTTCCATAAATACCTTTCCCGCTGTTGCCTCCTGCAGGTGAATGATGGTTCTTCCAAGAGTCGATTTACCACACCCGGATTCGCCAACCACGCCCAGGGTCTCTCCTTTATTTATGACAAAGGATACGTCATCTACGGCGTGCAATTCACCGGATGGCACCTTAAAATATTTTTTGAGATTTCTTACTTCGATCAATGGGGGCATGTGTTCCTCCTCCTATCGCGGGTTTATACACCGTACAAAATGGCCCGGTTCCGTTTCATCGAAGGGTATCTCTCCCGTCCTGCATGTTGCACAGGTCCGGGGACAGCGTGGATGGAATGCGCAGCCCTCCGGCAGATCCGTAGGATCGGGCAGAGTCCCTTCAATGGACTTAAGCCTGGGCGAATCCTTGTTCATATCCGGCAGGGAATTGAAGAGCCCTATGGTATAGGGATGCGTTCTATGCAGAAACACCGCTTCCCTTGAACCGTATTCTACGATCTTTCCCGCATAGACCACCGCCACATAATCACTTGTTTGGGCTACCACCCCCAGATCGTGGGTGATGAGGATCATGGAGGTACCGTATTTTTCCTTGAGTTCCTTGATAAGA
>JAIRLK010000110.1 GCA_031259515.1 Treponema sp.
GAGTCCTCGGCTGGGAACCAAAGGTTGATTTCGTGTCCCTCTGCCGCATGATGATGAGCGCCGACATTGAACGGCTCAAAACCGGCTGACATAAAGGCCGGCACGACAAGTTGTGCCGGTACTATACGACACGGCTTTAAGTGAAGAAGTTCCCGGTGTAAAAATATAATTCTGTTTCCCCCCGCAAACACTGTCCGGCTTAATCCGCCCCTGTCCTATCCCGCCATATCGCGCAGTAACCATCCCTTTTTATCAATCCTTCCTGAATATCACCACCATGCCCAACTGTTGTCCCCGCCATCACTTTTTTAACTCGGAAAATTCATCTTGCCGCAGGCCGGGACCTTGGCCTGGACGCAGTGGAGACTTCCCCCGAAAAAGCCGCTTCTTCTTTTAATTTCCCAATACCGCTTTGCAAAAAGCGGTCCAGTCGGCGCTGGCTGCGATATTGACGTACTTCATGCCTGCGGAGGCGGCGCCGGTCCCGTCGGTGTTGGTACGGTCACCCACAACAAGGACATCCGCCGGATGGCCGCAGCCTAAAGCGGCGGCGATGTCCCGAAAAGGCCGGGGCGCGGGTTTTTGCGCGCCGAAGTCTTCCGGGCCGTAGAGCCCAAAGGGGAGGGCGGCGTCAACGCCTATGGCGGCAAGGCGCTCGGCGGCGCGGGGATAGTCCGAGTAGACGGCGAAGGGGACGGGCCTCCCCGTTACGTTGCCGCCGGTACGGAGGGCCGTAAAAAGCTCACCGATTCCCGGACGGCAGCGGTAAAAACCGCCGAGGACCCGGATCATGCGGGGTATATAGTCTTCCTGATACCAGGCTTGGGCTGAAGCGGGAGAACAGCGGGCCAGCCGGGCAAGTTCCGCGAAGAATTCCCGGTAGTAGGCTTCCGCCGAACCGTAGTCGGAACCCGCGAAACCGGCGCGTACGCGCCGTTCGGCCCTGACAAGGAAAAGATCGACGGGCTTGGCGGCGATGATGCGTAAGGGGAAATGTTTCGCGTCATAAAGTGTGCCGTCAAAATCAAAGATGACGCCCCGGAGATCCCTCATTGAATCAGGCGGTATCAATATCATCGGGGGGGACCCTCCGGGGGAAAAGCGGCTCCCTCACTTCTTAACCAGATCGTTGAACATGTCCTGCCGCTTTTCATCCTGCATGAGCAGGTTCAGTTTGAACTGGCCGTCCCGGTAGCCTTTCTCGATACAGGCGGCCTTGAACTGTTCAAAAGAATCCTTGACCAGCAGGGATGTGTCAGGCGCCTTGATACGGTTCGAATCCCGCTTGAAAGCGTATTCGGAATTGTACTCTTTGAGCTTGGCGTCCACGGCCTTGGTAAGCTCCTCGGCACGGGCCTGGGATACGGTCTGATCGACGAATTCGTAGTAGAAACGATAGTTGGACCGTTCAGGATTGGCAAAACCGACAAAAAAGTTCAGAGGAAGCCCGTACTCATGGCTGCATGTGCGGATCGCTTCAATGAACTGCCGCTCGTTGAGTTTCTCCCCGGTCAGGCTGATGGTCCCGTTCACCTTCTGGATGAACTTGATAAGAGGGAATTGGTTATAGTAACCGGTGATTTCCACCAGATCCGTCATGTTGTACCGGTAAAGCCCCGCAGAAGTCGTTACCACCGGACAGTAGCGTTCGCCTTTTTTAACTTCCCACAGCTGATAGAGCCGGGGATTCGGGCTATCCAGTTCCGATTCATGGATAAACTCAAAATAGGTCTTATGCCCGAAAGAAACGGTATCCAGGGTATTGCTTTTCAACACCAGGCCCGCCTTACATTCCGTCGCAAAATAGCCGAATTCGTGGAAGAACGTATGGTTCGGGAAGGAATTCCGCACCTTTTCCAGGTATACCGAGGTATTTCCGCACATCCAGACGTTGACGATCTGCATGTTCGGCCAATAGTGTTTGGGCAGCACCATGCCATGCCTGACCTTGAGCCGACGCAGTTCATCCGCCCGTTTGGGATTCGGTTTAAGATGGCTCTCAAGGATCTTGCGGATGTCGCCGGCAATGGGGAACCGGTTACTCAAGGTTCCGTTTTCAATATCGTCTATGTATTCATCGAAGAATTCATTGGCGTTTACCTGCATTTCCACCAGGGTACTCGGGTTGGCCGTGATGATCAGGGTTACGTCCTGTTCTATACCCATGCGCATGATGGCGTAATACCGGGCTTTGTAATCGGCGATGTGAAAGACATCCGCCGGGGCCGTATGCAGCACCTTCATAAAATCCGGGATATCCCGCTGGGCTATACCGGAAATGGAGCCGTAGACCGTTCCGTCGGGGGCGGCGCCTTCTATGGCCTTACCCACGATGGAAAGGGTTTTCCCATAGAACACCTTGGGTTTATTTTGAATCATGGTGTAGAACCAAAGCTGGTTCGATTTCTTATAAACCTCCTGGTAATACTGCCCGGTAATGGGGATCCATTTGGGTTCTTTGGTGGTCCCGCTGGTAGTGGCGTACATCCTGGGCTTTCCGGGGAACAAGATATCCGCTTCTCCGTTCTTATGCCGCTCCACATAGGGCCGCAGCATTTCGTAATCGTTAATGGGAACATGCTTTCGGAACCGGTCAAACAGTTCCTCATTCGTACCCGCTTCCAGAATGGTTTGGAAGCCATGTTCCTTGCCGTAAACGGTATCCTTTGAGTTGGTAAGGAAGGTCCTCAACACCTCTTCCTGGGATTTCCTGGCATCCATTGATTTCTTCCCAAGTTCGGCAAGTCCTTTTTTACCGATAATGGTTAACGCAAGCCGTATAAGCCACCAGCCTTTTACTCGCTGTATTTTCTGTTCTTTCACGATTGTTTCCCTTTACCCGGTGACAGATTCGGATAGAAATCCGTTTGTTTATCGCAGGTATAGCTACAATATACCAGAATTCTGACAGTTACAAGCTATCCGTCCGGCAAAATCCCTAGCAGTCGGAACTCCGATTGTTCTGTTCAAATCAAAGCAGAATTATCGGAGGTGCGGAACTCCACAGAGCGGGTTCAAAAAATGGCGGTAAATAACCCGTGCGTTAATTTACCGCGGAAACCACAAATTCTCTTGAAACGCCGGGGATTTTGTGGTATTATATTAAGTAATGATACACCATGAAGGTTTCCTTTACGGGTAACGTTATGCCGGATGATTCCTTTTATGCTCAGGGGCTTTGTTTTTCCTGTACCCGCTGTTCAGTCTGTTGCCGGTTCGAGCCGGGTTATGTATTTCTTTCCAAAACAGATGTGGATATTCTGGCAAGTTTCCTGAGCATGGATTATAATGGGTTTGTAGCGGTTTATTGCCGGTGGATAAATGGATACGAAGGTACCGTGCGGCTTTCCCTTAAAGAAAAAGCTAACTATGACTGCATCTTCTGGAAAAAGGGATGTACGGTTTACTCAGGACGGCCCAAACAGTGTAGAACTTTTCCCTTTTGGGCGGATATCCTTTCGTCCAGGGAAGCTTGGGATAATGCAGCGCTGTCCTGTCCGGGCATAGGGAAAGGTAAACGGTATGACCGTTCGTATATTGAATCGCGATTGAAGGAGCGGCAGGCGGACCCTGTTATAGAAAAGACGATCTGATGTGCGCGGGGCGGTTATCCGCGGATTGGCTTTGATTTTCGGGATAAGCTGCCGTATAAAATCTATGCCTTACGGAACAACACACCGCGGGATCAGTGCCGCGGGTTATTGAAGAGGAAGTCATGCGCATTCGTTTTTGGGGTGTCTGCGGTTCAGTGCCGGCTCCGGTGTTGCCTGAGCAAATAAAAAGTAAGGTTTCCGCGATCATTGAGCGCCTTACCCCCAGGGATATAGAAAGTCCGGCCAGCAGGGAGCGGTTCCTGGCAAGCCTGCCGTCCTGGCTGTTCGGGACCATAGGCGGCAATACTCCCTGTATTTCGGTTCACCAGGGCGGTTTTAATGAATGGATCATATTTGATGCCGGGTCAGGGCTTAGGGAACTGGGAAACGCCGTTGCCAAGGAAAGTCAAAAACCCGTCCGCTACCATCTTTTTTTTTCCCACTTCCATTGGGATCATATCCAGGGATTCCCCTTTTTCGATCCCGCCTACAATCCGGCGGTATGCATTGATTTTTATTCCCCAAAACCCGATTTGGAAGCTCTCCTGAGCGGGCAAATGAGGAGTCCGTACTTCCCGGTAACCCTGGAATCCTGCGGGGCCGAAAAGCGCTTTCACCAGTTACAAAACCCCATCACCTTGAACGGAATAACCATAACCTACCGGAAGATGCACCATCCCGGGGATTCCTATGCGTACCGCCTTGACGACGGCAAACACCGGGTTATCTATGCCACGGATACGGAATTATCCGCCGCGGATTTCATACCGAATAAAGAGAACACCGCTTTTTTCCGGTATGCCGACCTCATCGTCCTGGATTCCCAGTATACCCTGGGTGAAGCGATTGAAAAATACAACTGGGGCCATAGCGCTTTCAGCATGGCGGTGGATTTCGCGGCTAATTGGGAGATAAAACACTTGGTTCTCTTTCATCACGATCCGGCCTATGACGATAAGAAGTTGTCCCGCATACTCCAGTCGGCCCGGTGGTACCTGGAACGCATGAACATAATGGGGATCAAAATATCTCTTGCCATGGAAGGACTGGAGATAGCATTATAAAACTATGAGGTATCCACAGGACGCGGGGGTATTTATCGGCTTTGGGGAACTCCTGGCTATATTTCCCCGGATCAAGAGGGGCGAGTATACGATGAATCCCGCGGAGCGCCAGGTACTTACGAAGCTGGAAAAAGTCCTTTACGAATATCTTACCGTGGAGGAGGTTGAAAACCTCGGGATTGTTTCCGGCAGCCGTGTTAAAGGGGAGGGAGAGGGCCGATGACGCGGAAAGCGTCCCATACCCTTTCCGGACGGAAACCGTCGAAAGAACAACACCCGTCCCAGGATCCTCTGAAAGGGGGAGGGCCGGTTCTGAGGGGCATCCGGGCGGTCTGTAAGGTTCTGAGCGTTCTTATCGTTACCGCGCTCCTTATAAGCGGCCTGGTGGTTGGGGCCTTTGTGTACTGCAACTCCCCGCCGGACAGTCCGGCGGAGTTCCAGGGCGACGCCCTCCGTATTTCCGGGGACGGTACGATGTATATTGAGATCCGGAACGGGGAAAGCGCCATTTCGGTTGGCCGGCGGCTGGAAAACGCGGGGATAATCAGGACCCGGCATTTCTGGAACCTCGTTTCCCGAATGAACCGGGAGTACATCAAGACCGGGACTTACCGGATCAGCATCCCGGCGACCCAACTGGGGATACGGGCTATCTTGATTTCCGGACAACAACTCCTCACCAGGGTAACCGTTCCCGAAGGGGTAACCCTCAAGAAAATCGCCCAAATCCTGGAGGACGCGGACATCTGCGATGGCGTTGCCTTTCTCGACGCCGCTTCCGATCAGGGTATCTTGGACGAATACCGCGTCCCGGGGAAAACCATGGAAGGCTACCTCTATCCGGATACCTACCTCTTTCCCGCCGCCTATCCTGCTCCCCAGGTTGTGCGGACCCTGGCGGATACTTTTTTCCGGCGTCTGGGGGAAATCGCGGAAGACGCCCTGAGCCTAAGCCCGGAGGAACTCAACAACCGGATCATCCTGGCATCCATTGTGGAACGGGAATACCGGGCGGACGACGAGGCCCCCATCATGGCCGGGGTGTTCTACAACCGGCTTAAAATCGGCATGGCCCTCCAGTCCTGCGCCACCGTGGAATATGTGATCACCGAGATTCAGGGGAAACCCCATCCCTCGGTGCTGTATGACCGGGACATCCAAATACGGGATCCTTACAACACCTATATCAGGCCGGGGCTTCCTCCGGGTCCCATTTCCGCCCCCGGCCCGGCAGCCCTGAAAGCCGTGTTTTACCCGGATTCCAGCGAGTACCTGTATTTCCGCCTGGTGGACCCGGCGGCGGGCCGTCATTACTTTTCCCGGACCTTTGACGAACACATACGCGCCGGCGTTCTGTACGTTAAAGGGAGAGGCCCCTGATGAGGATCTCCGAAATAACCGTGAAAGAGGTAACCGATAAACTGGACGCCGTAGCTGTGGTAGCCGAGTATGTCCGCCTGGAAAAGCGGGGCGGCCGGTTATGGGGTTGCTGCCCGTTTCACAACGAAAAGACCGCGTCCTTTACCGTGGACCCGGAACGGAAACTCTACTACTGTTTCGGCTGCCATAAGGGAGGCACGGTAATCAGTTTTATTATGGAGATGGAGAAGCTCTCCTTTCCCGAAGCGGTGGAAACCCTGGCTAAACGTTCAGGGGTTGAGGTGATCTACGACGGTTTCCGGGACAACAAGGAGGAACGGGAGAACGCCGTCAGGAAGGAAGAACTCTACGACCTCTATCAGCGGGTAGCCGGGAGCTTCCACCATTGGCTCATGAAAACCAGGGAAGGGAAGCCGGCGCTGGACTATATCGTCAACCGGGGCGTCAGCGGAGAACTGATAGAACGGTTCCGCCTGGGCTACACTCCCCGGGACCGGTCCTGGCTCTTTGCCTTCCTGACCGGCAAAGGCTATTCCCCGGAATTCCTTGCCGCCTCTGGCCTCTTTTCCCCCAAATACCCCCGGTCGTCCTTTTTTTCAGGCCGCCTCATGTTCCCCATTGCCGACCGCCAGGGGAGGACCGTCGCCTTCGGCGCCCGGTTCCTGGCGACGCCGGGAGAAGAGAATGCCGTGGAAAGCCCCAAATACATCAATTCCCTGGAATCGGGGATCTATAAAAAAGGCCAGACTCTTTTTGCCATAGATCAGGCAAAGGCGGAGATACGCCGGACTAAGGAAGCCTATCTCGCGGAAGGCTACATGGACGTCATCGCCCTCCATCAGGCGGGGATCGCCAACGCCGTAGCCCCCCTGGGTACGGCGTTCACCGAAGACCAGGCCAAACTCCTCAGGCAGTGGGCGGACCGGGTAATCCTCCTCTTTGACGCCGACAAGGCCGGTCAGGACGCGGCGGTCAAGGCCATTCTTACCTGCCGGAAGAGCGGCTTGTCCGCGTTCGTCGCCGTTCCCGGACGGGGGCTGTCCGAAGATCCGGCCTCGCCGTCTTTTTTTAAGGATCCAGCGGATATTTTAAAAGAAAAAGGGCCTCTTGCCTTGCAAAAGAGCGCAAAATGTTGTATAATTGACTTTGAGTATCTTGTGAGCCGTGCAAGGGGTTTTTTTGATTCTTCCGGCGCTGAGGGGAAAGCCAAAGCGGTAAATTTTATGTTCCCCTATATAGAAGCCATGGATTCAGAAGTTTCAAAGAACACCTGCATAGAGGACATTGCGGATGCCTTTGGGGTTGAACGACAAGCGGTAGCGGCGGATTTTAGACAATACGGCCGAACGGACGGTCAGAGACGGGTAACAGTTCCCAAAGACGCCCCGCCCCCCCAGGCAAAACCGGTTCTCATGAACGACGAGCTGTTTTTACTCACCGCGGTTTTGGTAAATCCTGACTGGTACCCAAAATTGCGGGCATCTCTTTCATCAGTATTACCTATAGAGGAGATTGATGATCCCCGGGCTAAGGAACTCTTTATCGCGCTGGAGGAATGGTTTAGAAACGATGCGCCGGGAATGGATGATCTGCTGGCCCGTATACAGGATGAGGCCCTGCGTAATTTTGTCATTAAGCAGGCCGCTTCCCAGGCTTTTTCTCAAAACCCGGAACTGCTGTTTGAGGAAAGCATGAAACGGATGCAGCAGAAGCGGCTTGAGCGCAGGCAGCGCGAAATCATTCGTGAAATAGAGACTCAAAAACGCGGAGATACGAGCAGGGGGCAGGAAGATCTCTATGCGGAAAAAGTGTACGTTGATGCCGAATTACTCAGGCTGAAGGAAGCTAACCAATGACAGATTTGACCACGCCGGATATGGCGCCGCCGGATGATATGGCGCTGGATCCCGCTGTTCTGAAGCTTATTGAATATGCCAAGGTGAAAAAAAGTCTTTCTTACGATGAACTTTCCGATTTTTTGCCTGAACATATTGCCAATACCGATAAGATCGAGCAGGTTCTTGTTTTGCTTGAAGTCAATAACGTTCAAATGCTCGAAGAAGAAGCTTCGGGGGAAGATGAAAGCGAAGGGGATCGCCGGAAAGCCTCGGACGTTGAGAAGAAGCGTCTGGTATACAACGACAAAGAATCTTCGGTGGATGATCCCATCAGGCTTTACCTGAGGGAGATAGGCCGGGAAAATCTTCTGACGGCGGAACAAGAAATAGAACTCTCTAAGCAGATGGAAGACGGGGAGAACATCATCAAGAACGTGATAAAAAAATCGGGGATGATAATTCCGGAATTTTATCACATCGCCAGCAGGGCCTTCTCCAAGAAGGACCCCCGGGAACTCAATTTCTCCAAGAAAGAAATCACTGAGTACATGACCGAGCGCCGCAGGCTCAACCAGTTTTACAAGGAACCCCTCAGGCTTATCGGGGGAGACCTCAAGAACTACATAGAAATCAAGCGGCGCCTCATCAACCGGGGGGGGAACTTCTTCACCGACTTGGAATTGAGCGAGATCAGGACGCATATTCTTTCGGTTATTGAGGGTGCGGAGATTCACCCCGATGAGATTACCGGATTTTCCGAAAAATTTGTCCAGGCGGCGAAAAAGATCAAACGGTTCAAGAAGGAACAGGAACGGATTGAAAAGCGGCTGAGGGTCGGTTCTCTCAAGGAACTGAGGACTCTGGGCCGGGGGCTTACCATCAGGGAAGAACGGGAACGCCTGGAAAGCGAACTGGAACTCAGCTCCGACGAGATCAAGGAACTCATACGGCATATCCAGGTGACGGAGAAAAAACTGCGGAACATGGAAGCCGATTTTGAGGAATCCGTGGAGAATATCAATCTGATGGCCAAGGAGATAAGCCGCGGACGGGTGATGATGAAAAACGCCAAGGACCGGCTTATCAAGGCAAACCTCCGTCTGGTAGTATCCATCGCCAAGAAGTACACGAACCGGGGGCTTCATTTCTTCGACCTGGTGCAAGAAGGGAATATCGGTCTTATAAAGGCGGTGGAAAAATTCGAGTACCAAAAGGGCTTTAAGTTTTCCACCTACGCTACCTGGTGGATCAGGCAGGCCATTACCCGATCCATTTCGGATCAGGCCCGGACCATCCGGGTGCCGGTCCACATGATAGAGCAGATCAACAAAGTAACCCGGGAATCCCGGCAACTCATGCAGGTTCTTGGCCGGGAGCCTGTGGATGAGGAGATTGCCGAACGTCTGGGCTGGACCGCCCAGCGGGTCAAGCAGGTCAAGAACGTGGCCCGGGAACCCATTAGTCTTGAGACCCCCATAGGGGAAGAGGAAGATTCTCTTTTAGGGGACTTCATCGAAGATAAAGATGTGGAAAACCCCGCCAACCAGACCGCCTTTACCATCCTACAGGAAAACCTTTCCCAGGTGCTTTCTTCTCTGCCCGCCCGGGAGCAGGAAGTGCTGGAACTGCGGTTTGGTTTGAAAGACGGGTATTCTCTGACCCTGGAAGAAGTCGGCCTCTACTTTAACGTAACCAGGGAACGGATACGGCAGATTGAAGCTAAAGCCCTCAGGCGGCTCAGGCATCCCAGACGAAGCCGCAAATTAAAAGATTATCTGGACCATTAGGGGGAGTGTATGGCAATGGAACAAGTTTTTGAGAAGCTGCGGAGCCTTCAAGACGTACTTTCTCAAAAAATCGCGTTGGAACAGGAAATTCAGGAAATTCCTAAACTTTTAACGACCCGGGAAGAAATGTTGGCCCGGCTCAAAAAGACGTTTATTGATTATAACCAGGGATACGAAAAAGCCCGAGCCTCGGAAGCAAAATTCCGGGAACTCCTCGTGGAAGCGGAACTGGCCCGGGAAAAGGCCGAAAAGAACATGGATTCCATCAATACCCAGCGGGAATACGAAGCCCTTGATAAAGAAATCCGGGATACCGCCGAGAAGGAACAGCAGTACCGGAGGGACATGCAGCGGGAAGGACGAATTTTGGCGGAGCTCGACGAGCAGATGAAGCAGACCGCCGACCTTATCGATCGGCAGGAACAGGAACTGACCGAACAACGGGCGGGTATTGAGGCGGATATCGCGGAAAAAGCGGGGCAGATCAAAGCTCTGGAAGAAGAGGAACAGATTTTGACCCGGGATCTCGACCCGGAAGTCCTCTTCAAATTTGAGCGTATCATCCGTAACAAAATGGGCCGGGGTATAGTCGCCATCCGGGGAGGCGTCTGTACCGGTTGTCACATGATCCTCCCCCTCCAGTTCGCAAATGAAGTCAGGCTGGGAGAAACAATTGTTTTCTGTCCCTACTGTTCCCGTATCCTGTTCTAGGAAGAAGTAGAAAACGGGGAAGAAGAATTCTTTGATGCCGAAACTGCGGGAAGCCTCTCGGATCTGGATGATATTGAGGAAGAAGAGGAGGAGGAAGAAGAGGAGGAAGAGGAAAAAGTTAATATTGACTACGAAGAATGAAGCAATACAGCGATGAACCAAACTGCCGCAGAGGGCGGGGGAATTGCCGCCGTCCCTCTGAGGAAAGTCCGGGCTCCGCAGGGCATGATGCCGGGTAACCCCCGGGCGGAAAGGGCGAAAGCTTTTTCCGACAGAAAGCGCAACAGAAAGCAAACCGCCGTTTTGGTTGCCGGTTACCCGGAAGCCGGACGGTAAGGGTGAAAGGGCGGGGTAAGAGCCCACCTCGGCGGCGGCAACGCTGCCGGAAAGATTTCGGTCTCCGGTTTTCCGAAAAACGGCAAGCCTCATCAGGAGCAAAGTCAAGCAGCGGTGGAACGGCCCGTTCCATACCGCGGGTAGGCTGCGCGGACGTGCGCCCGCAAGGGCCTCGCAAGATAGATGGCAGTTTGGCATCAAACCGTCTCCGATGTTTTGATGCCACAGAACCCGGCTTACCGGTTCATCGCTTTTTATATCTCCCTGTTCAGGATCATGGAGATTCATTACGTTGACTTTTTATGAAAAAATATAGTATATCTTTTAGAGCATGTTGAAAGAAAAAAGTCGGTCTGAGTACGGTATCCGGGTGCGTAGAAAGCAAACCATTCATGCGATCATGGCGGTGATTTTGGTTGGCCTTTTGATTTCATCGGGGATCCTCGTGTTTATCGGCTGGAGAAACAGATTAGGGAACGAGAAAAAGGAGCTGACCAAACTATGGGAAGAAGGATCTTTTGAAGAAATATTTGAACTAAGTCTTGCCCAGCTTGAAACTCAGCCCATGGATTATTTCCTCCTTACCCTTCATGGATTTTCCGCATATCAACTTGCGGTAGCTCAGATAAACAGTTACGATATTCAGGCTTATATTGATGCGTGTATCTGGTCTCTCAGAAAAGCGCTTTTGTGTAAGGAAGGGCCGGGGGATCTGAGGGTTCATTATGTGTTGGGTAAGGCCTATTATTACAAAGGCGCGGCTTACGCGGATATGGCGGTTAAGTTTCTTGAAGCGGCAAAAGAGGGGAATTATTCGGCCCGCGATCTGCCTGAGTATCTGGGTCTTGCCTACGCGGCCGTCCACGATTACCGGAACAGCGTAGCCGCCTTCTCCCTGGCCCTGGCTCCTGGGGGGGAAGGCATGGACAAAGACGCGGAAGCGCCTTCCGATTTGTTGCTGTTGTCTATAGCCCGTTCCTATTGGGCTTTGGAAGAAGCGGATACGGCGCGGGCCTATTTGGTTCGTTGTGTGGAAACCTCCAGGGATTCCAACATTCTGGTGACCGCCCGGCTTCTTTTAGGGGAAATTTATAGCAAGTCCGGAGATGTGCCCGGCGCCGAGGCTCAGTACCTCGCCATCCTGAAAGAGGGCGGCGAAAATGCCGAAGCCCACTTTCAGTTGGGAGAATTATATGCCGCCGGCGGGGATCCTACCAGGGCGCGGGCGGAATGGCGAAGAGCGGTACGGATCGATCCTGCACATGGACCGGCCCGGACCCGGCTCAATATGTGAATACGCAAAAAAGCTTAAGGCGCGGTCTTAGGCGCAGGGAGGATGTATGTTCGGAAGGAATTCATCGGATATTGGTATTGATTTGGGAACCTGCAATACCCTTATCTATATACGTGGAAAAGGAATCGTCATCAATGAGCCTTCGGTAGTTGCCGTTGAGCGGGGAACCAAAAAAGTCATGGCTGTGGGAGCCGAGGCGAAACGTATGCTTTGGAAAACTCCGGCGAATATCATTGCCATCCGTCCCATGCGGGACGGGGTCATCGCGGATTTGGACTCTACGGAAAAGATGATCCGCTATTTCATCTCCAAGGTGTTGCCCCGGTACCGGTTCATCAAACCCCGTATGGTCATAGGGATCCCTTCGTGCATCACCGAAGTCGAAAAGCGGGCGGTGGAAGAAAGCGCCTATAAAGCCGGCGCCCGGGAAGTGATGGTGATTGAAGAGAGCCTGGTCGCCGCCATAGGGGCGGACATCCCCATCTTTGAGCCGGCGGGACACATGATTTGCGACATAGGCGGAGGAACCACGGAGATTTCCGTCATCTCCCTGGGGGGCATGGTGGTTACCAATGCCATACGACTGGGGGGTGATGAATTCGACGAATCCATCATCAAGCATGTGCGGAACGCCCATAACCTCATCATAGGAGAACAGACCGCCGAGCGGCTCAAAATCGAAATCGGCAACGCATCGCCGGACAAAACTATTGAAAAAGTGGAGATCAAGGGAACCGATGCCATTACCGGGCTTCCCCGGAGGCTGGAAATCGACTCCGTGGAGGTACGGGAAGCCCTCAAAGACCCCATCATCCAGATCATAGACGAAATCAAGACGACCCTGGGACAGACCCCGCCGGAACTGGCTGCGGACATTGTGGAGCGCGGCATAGTCATGACCGGGGGCGGTTCCCTCCTCAAAGGGCTGCCCAAGCTCATCTCCAAGGAAACCGGGGTTCCTGTTATCCTTGCCGAACGGCCCCTGGACTGCGTCGCTCTGGGCGCGGGGAAATACTTCGAAAACGCCCGGGGTTTTGACAGCACTCACAGCATCTATGATAACCTGAACTGATAGGGCTATGCGGACCGATAAGGAGTGGAAGCAGAAAAGACGGGTGAGTACCAATACCGTGGTCTTTGCCGCCTTGTCGCTTGTTTCATTTTCTCTCCTCTTTTTTTCTACCCGTAGTTTTGTTGTTAACTTTCGGGACATGGGGTTCTCGCTTTTTTCCGGTGTTCGGGGGGGGATTCACGGGGTCTCTTCCTTTGTGGTCCGGACTGTTCTCTCTGTCCGGGAGCTGGCTGTTCTGCGGCGGGAATATGCGGAGCTTGTCGGCCGTATGACCCGGTATGAGCAGCTTGAGCGGAACGCCGCGGAGATACGCCAGGAAAACAAGCGCCTGCGGGAACAGCTCGGTTTTTCCGAAATCAGTGTTTATCGGCATATCCCGGCTGAAATCATAGGCCGGGACCCGGATAATTTGTTTTCCTCCCTGGTAATTAACAAAGGGAAGCGGGACGGTGTGGCCTATAATATGCCGGTTATCGCCTTCCGGGACGGCGTTCAGGGTTTGGTAGGTAAAGTGGTACAGGCGGGACAGTTTGAAAGCCTCGTAATGCCCATCTATGACCTAAGCGCTTTCGTGCCCGCCCGGTTTTTCTCTTCCCGGTACAGCGGCCTTGTGGAAGGTCAGGGCAAGAGCGAGTATCCCCTCCTCATGCGCCTTATCAGTAAGTGGGCCCGGGGCGAGATTCATTTGGGAGACATGATCGTAACCAGCGGCGTCAAAGGGGTGGTAGATGCGGTTTATCCGGCGGGGATCAACATAGGAAGGGTAAGCCGTATCCTCTACCAGGAATACGAGGTGTCCATGGATGTGGAACTGGAAAGCTCCATTGATTTTTCCCGGCTGGAATATGTCTTTGTCATTGACGCGGCATCCGGCGGTCAAACCGCAGATGAAGGCGGACTGGATGACTAAACCGGTTATTTGGGGTACTGTTTTTGCCCTTATCGCGGGTATCCTCCAGTCAACCCTGCTTTCCCGTCTGGCTGTCTATCATGCCGTGCCTGACCTTGCCCTGGGGATACTGGTGTTCTGCGCCTATATAAACGGGACCATGGCGGGACAGTTGACGGGGTTTTTTTCCGGCCTCTTATTGGACTTCCTGTCCGCCGCTCCCCTGGGCCTCAACACCTTCATCCGTACCCTGATAGGAGCCCTGGGGGGGCGCATGAACGGGACCTTCTTCCTTGACAGCATCTTCCTTCCTATGGCCCTCTGCGCGGGCGCAACGGCTATCAAGGCGGTTCTGTATTTTGTTCTCAACCAGCTCTTTTCCGGGGCCGTTCCCGCCTATTCCCTTACCGAACTCAAGCTCTGGGTAGAATTACTGTTGAATACTCTTACCGCGCCTTTTTTATTCGGACTGTTAAAACTCTTTAAGCCTCTGTTGATTGGAAGGAGAGAAGCCTGATGCCTCAAATCCCGTCTTCAAATCCCGATTCCCCGGAAGAACGACAGTATGAAATAAGGATACGTATTTTGCGGATAATTTTTATCCTTGTTTTTATCGGCTATACCGCCCGGCTCTTTGGTATGCAGATATTAAGCGGCGAGGTGTATATGGCCCGGGCCCAGGATATAGCCCGGCGTACTGCGGTGATTCCCGCCCAGCGGGGGGAAATCTACGACAGAAATTTTAACCGGCCCCTGGTGCTCAACGCCGATTCTTTCGCGGTGAGTATTACCCCGGCGGAAGTTCCCCAGGGGGAAATCGCGGGCGCCATAAGCCGGGTAGCCCTGATGCTTAACATCCCCCGGGAACAGATAGAACGGAGGATACCTTCCCTGAATTCCTACCAGCCGGTGGAAGTGGCGTCTAATGTTTCCTTCGCCACGATTGCTTCTCTGGCGGAAAACGTGGATTCCCTGCCCGGGGTTTCCTGGCAGTCCAAGCCTATACGGAACTACCCTGAAACCGGGAGCCTCTCCCATATCATCGGCTATGTGGGGGATATTACCCAGGATGAACTTACCATGCTCTACAATCGGGGCTATCAGCAGGGAGACGTAATAGGCAAGTCCGGTATAGAACGGCAGTACGACGAACTCCTGAGAGGTAAGAAAGGTTTTGAAACCCGTACCGTGGATGTTCGGGGACGGCGTATAGCCGGGGACATCAATTACGTGCGGGAACCGCCTGAAATGGGGAAAAATCTGGTCCTTACCCTAGACAGCGCCGTTCAGACCCTGGCGGAACGGGCTCTGGGCAACCGCATGGGGGCGGTCGTGGTAAGCCGTCCTTCCAACGGGGAGATACTCGCTATGGTCTCCTATCCCTGGTATGATCCCAATATTTTTAGCCGCAACGACATGGGAAACGAATATCAGATTCTCATCAACGATCCAAACAAACCCCTCCTGAACCGGGCTATACAGTCAAGTTATCCCCCGGCTTCGACCTTCAAGATCGTGATGACCACGGGAATACTGGCGGAGAATGCCTTTCCCCCTGAACAGTTTGTTGACTGTCTGGGCGAGCTTAGTTACGGCGACAGACTCTGGCGTTGCCATATCCGTAAACCCGGCCACGGCAGGCTCAACCTACAGCAGGCCATGGCTCAATCCTGCGACATCTACTACTGGAATGTGGGACGGGACTACCTGGGGGTAGAGCGTATCGTCTCCTATGCCCGGGAATTCGGTTTCGGAGAGCTTTCCGGCATAGACCTTCCGGGGGAGATCAGCGGCTTCATCCCCACTCCCCAATGGAAGGACCGCCGCTTCCATGAGCGGTGGCTGGGTGGCGATACCATGAATATGTCCATAGGCCAGGGGTATACCCTGGTAACGCCTATTCAAATGGCCAATATGGTATCCATGGTGGTGAATAACGGGGTCATATACCAGCCCCACCTGCTTAAAGAAGTGCGGGATCCCCTTACAGGAACGGTGGAAGCGGGGACGCCCCGCCGGGTCATTCACGAAAGCGAGATTCGCCCTGAAATTTTTGCCCAGGTACGCGGGGATATGCGGTCCGTGATCAGTGAGGGAACAGCCCGGTTCCCGCTGAACATCAAATCTGTGGAAATCGCGGGAAAGACGGGGACCGGCGAAGTGGGGCTGCAGAACAAGTGGCATTCATGGTTTGCCGCCTACGCCCCCTACGAAACCGACAACCCGGAAGAACAGGTTGTGGTGTCTATCATCGTGGAGGCCGTCAATAACTGGGAATGGTGGGCGCCCTATGCGTCGGCCATCATCTTTCAGGGCATATTCGCGGACCAAACCTACGAAGAAGCGGTCCGCGCCCTGGGATTACAGTACATCATGCCTATACAGGGACGCCGGGAATAATGAGGCTGCGAGATTTTCTTGAGATTGATTACTGGCTCCTTATCGCCGCGATAATCCTTTCCATATTCGGGATTCTTTTCATCTATTCTTCCGGCATAACTTCTACGGGTATGCCGGCGTCCACCGAATACATCAGGCAGATCATCTGGGCTTCCGGGGGGCTGATCCTGGCCATCTTTTTGGCCCTGCTCAATTACCGCCGGTTCTATGATATTTCGATATACCTGTATTTGGGGACTCTGGGGCTTTTGGCTTTTACCTGCGTTTTTGGCCGGCAGGTAAACGGCGCCCGGGCATGGCTGGGCATCGGTTCTTTCGGCATACAGCCTTCGGAATTTGCCAAGATTACTACCATCCTTTTTCTTGCCCGGTATCTGGATGCCTCAAAACGAAGCCACAATGTCTTTGTCCGTTTTATTCTGTCCTGCGTGATTGTGTTCATCCCTATGGGCATCATCCTGATTCAGCCCGATTTTGGTACATCCCTGGTGTTCATCCCCATACTTCTGGTGATGACGTTTATCGCGGGCCTTTCCATCCGGTACGTCGCCTTTCTGGGGGCCTGCATAAGCATAACAGGTATCCTCATGGTATTACCCCTCTGGCAGTCTTACATCATTAAGGACGCCCTGCCGTCCCTGGATATTCTTATGGACATCCGGTTTGTGGGTATATCCGTTATGGCTCTTGCGGCGATCCTGGCCATCGCCCTCTTCGGGTTTCTGCGGTTTAAGAAACGGTATTTTTACTGGATAGCCTACAGCGCTTCTATTGGAATCTTCTCTCTGGGCGCTTCTTTCATGTCCCATAAAGTTCTCAAGGATTACCAGATCATGCGGCTCATCGTTTTTCTGGATCCCAACGTGGATCCCCGTGGTTCGGGGTGGAACATCATCCAGTCTATCACCGCCATCGGATCCGGCGGGCTTTGGGGAAAAGGATACCTCCAGGGTACCCAGAGCCATTACCGCTTTCTGCCCCAACAGAGTACGGATTTTATTTTTTCGATTTTTTCCGAGGAATGGGGGCTCAGAGGCGGCGTAATAGTCTTCGCCCTCTTCCTGCTCATCTGCCTCAGACTGGTCAGGATCATGAAGACATCCACGGATACCTATGGTTCCTACATCATTGCGGGGCTTTCCGCCATGTATATCTTTCATTTTCTTATCAATGTGGGAATGACTATGGGGATCATGCCCATCACCGGGATACCCCTCCTGTTCATGTCCTACGGCGGTTCGGCCCTCATCTCCGCCATGACCGGTATAGGCCTGGCGCTAAGTGTTTATATGCGGAGGTATCAGCACTGATGGGGATCGTCTTTGTCGATCCCATGAAAGATCTGGGAAAACACCTGCTTGAAGTCGAAAAACCCGCCCGTTACACCGGGGGTGAATACGGCCGTCTTGCCTCACAAAAGGGGATGCGAAACGCGGCCCTTAAAATGGCCGTTGCCTTCCCCGACCTCTATGAAATCGGGATGTCTAACCAGGCCCTGCGTATCCTCTACAACAGGCTGAATCAAATCCCCGGCCTTGTCTGCGACCGGGTTTTTACCCCTGCTCCCGACTTTGAGGCCCTGCTTGGGGATAAGGGGATTCCCCTCTATGGCCTTGATACCGGCATCAGGCTGCGGGACCTGGACATTCTTGGTTTTACGCTGGGTTACGAGCTGGGGATCACCGGCATCCTCGCGGTTCTTGCTTTGGCGGACATTCCCCTCAGGTCCGCCGGGCGTACCGGGCAAGACCCCCTGGTGATCCTGGGAGGTCCCTGTGTTTCCAACCCCCTGCCGTACGCGCCCTTTGTTGACGCCTGCTGGATAGGGGAAGCCGAAGGCGGTTTCTTTACCCTGGCGGAGGAACTGGCTGAAATGAAAAAAAGAGGGGAGGGGAGGGCGGCCCTTCTTGCCCGGCTGGTATCCCATCCTTCGGTATGGGCGCCGGGAAAAACCGCCGTCCGCCGGGCCGTAGACGCTGCGTTCGCCTCCGGAGAGCATCAGGCGGCGGTTTTCCCCATACCCGGTATGAAGATCGTCCAGCACCACGGGGCAGTAGAAATCATGCGGGGCTGCCCAAACGGATGCCGTTTCTGTCATGCCGGCGTCTGGTACCGGCCTATGCGGCAGAAAGACGCACGGGTTGTGCTTGCCGAAGCGGACGCCTTTATCCGATCCGGAGGCTACCGGGAAATCAGTCTTTCGTCCCTTTCCACCGGGGATTACCGGTACCTGGACGCCCTCCTTGAAAAGCTGAACCGGATTTACGGCCCGGCCCATGTCTCGTTTCAGTTGCCTTCCCTGCGGGTGTCCACGTTTTCCCTTCCCATCCTGGAAAAAATCTCTGCGGTACGCAGGAGCGGCCTTACCTTCGCGGTGGAAACCCCGGTAGACGCCTGGCAGTTCGCCATCAACAAGGAAGTCTCCCGTGACTCGGTGATCGCCATCATCAGGGAGGCCCGTAAAAACGGCTGGCGGGGGGCGAAGTTTTATTTTATGATCGGACTGCCGGTGGCAGGACTCAAGGGCGGGACCGGACATGAAGAAGAGGAAATAGTCGCTTTTATTCGGGACGTGGCCCACAAGACCGGCATGAACTTTAACATCAATGCCGGCGCCTTTGTTCCTAAACCCCACACCCCCTTTCAATGGGCCGCCCAAATTGACGAGGATACGGCGCGGGAAAAACTCGAATATATCAGGCGGAGCCTTAAACCCCAGGGCCATAAGGTGGGAATCCAGGACCCTTTTATTTCCGTTCTGGAAGGGGTCATCAGCCGCGGGGATGAGCGGGTAGGGGACCTGATAGAGGAAGCCTTTAACCGGGGATGCCGCCTGGACGCCTGGGACGACTATATCAAGCGAGATGTCTGGCGCGGCATCTTTGAAAAGGAGCGTTCCCTGGTGAAAGCCATTTTGGGTAAAAAAGAAGCGGATGATCCCCTTCCATGGAACAGCGTCAGCAGCGGGACCGGCCTTCATTTTTTGGCGGAAGAAGCGGCGCGGTCCTCCGCCAGTCGCGCCACGCCGCCCTGCGCTCAGAGCGCGTCACAAGCCTGCGAGCATCCCTGCGGCGTCTGTCCGGGATGGGGCAAGGTAATCGAAAACGGTACGGAATTGGATCCCCCGCCTGAGACCACGAATCCGGAACTTCCTTTTATCAAGCAGGGCGGCGCTTGGGATGAGAATGTCCCCGGCGGGAATAAACGGGACCCGGCAACCTACCGCGTCCTGTTCTCCTTCGCCAAATCAGGTCCCGCGGTTTGGCTTCCTCATCTTGCGGTCATTGAGGTGTTTTCCATGGCCTTGCAGAGGGCGGATATCCCCGTTCAGTTTTCCGGGGGTTTCAACCCCCTGCCTAAACTTGATTTCGCGTCCCCTGTATCCATAGGCGTCTTTGCCCAAGGAGAGATCGCCACACTGGATACGGACGGATTCTTTGACGCCCTTTCTTTCGCGGAATGCCTTAACTCCCAATTACCGGAGGGATTCAAGGTGAATCAGGCCTTTAACGTATACATCCCTTCGGGAACGAAAAAACATTCGGCTGCGTCGCTTCTCTGGGGCTTTGCGTATGAGCCTTCACCCGATAGCGGACTCAGGGAGCCGGCTCTTGTACCGGCCCTTGAGGAAAAGCGTTACCGCCAGGGGCGGCTTGACGGAGGGGAATCCCTTTTCGATCTGAAAAGGAAATCGGTCCTGGCTAAAAGCCGGGAGAATCCAAAAGAACCGTCTTCGTACTTTACTGTCTATCGGGCATTGTATAATTAAAGAAGACCAAGCGCTGCCTTCTGGAGACCAGGGCAGCGCTTCATTTTTACCGCAGGTTTTCCTTGACAAAGGCGGCGGATTTTTCCGCCAGCGCGTCCAGATCAGGATTTTTTATGATATCCCGCCAAACCGCCACGGCCCGGCCAATGGTCCCGCCTTGGGTAAGAAAGGGTTCCATGACAAGAGGGCCGGTATAGTTAATATCGTCCAGGGCCTCCTTGATTTCCGCCCAGGGCTGACGGCCCATGCCCGGCAGTTTGCGGTTCGTCTCTCCCAGATGGAGGGCTGCAAGGTATTTTCCCGCCCTACGGATCGCTCCAGGTATGGAATCCTCTTCGATATTCATGTGAAAGGCGTCAAGGAGAATATTGCAGGCAGGGTTGTCGATTTCTTTGACATACGCAAGGGCTTCCTCGCAGGTATTGATGAGGAATTGTTCAAATCGGTTGATCACCTCTACGTTGAGCATAACCCCATGGTCGCCGGCGAAGGGAGCCAGTTCCCGCATACTCTTGATGCTCTGTTTGAGCATAGGTTCCTTACTGGTCATCCCCTCGGGGAAAACCGCGGGCCAGTAACTGTGAACGGTACCGCTGATCATACCGCCTCCCATTTCGCTTACGCTCCTGATGATCTTCTTCATAAATTCAACGCCCCTCAAACGGACATTCTCGTCCAGGGAAGAGAGGTCGTATATCTTTTCTAACCCCATGCCATACGAGAGGAGTACGCCTTCTTTTTCGGCCTTCTCCCTAATCTTCATACGGTATGCGCGGTCTTTCTCCGCCAGAACCGCCGCATGGAGCTCCAAAAGGTCAAATCCAAGCCGCTTTGCCGTATCTATGAAGGGCAAAAAATCAACATCCCATTCATGGACCCAATATGCGTAAAAGATGCCAACCGGCCTATTCATGTTTCTCTCCTTACAACAATTAAACGTCAATACGGGAGGTTATATACTGATTCAACACATTATTCAAGCAATTTTTCGCTAATAATACGGCGCAGCACTGTTACCGTTACCCCTATTGGCAATCCCATCCCGCTAAAAACAGTCCGCGTTTGTCTATACAAAAATAAGACCGCCCCAAAGGGGAAGCCGGCCAGCCCGACAGAGCGCCCGTTCAACTCCACCGGGAGCACTTTCAAGCCCGCACCGGAACATTACATGAAAAATTGCTAAAATACGGTGAATTTTTTGTTGACAATATGCTATTTGAGGTTTACCATTGGGTATTATTATTGGTATTCTTATCCAGTAATAAATATTTTCTGTCAGGAGGAGAAGAGTTGATGAAAAAGAGTATGCTTTTATTAGGAGCAGCCGTGTTGTTTTTTACGGTTGTTGGTACCCCATTGTTTGCCGCTGGGGGCGGTCAGAGGGGGGGGGGGGGGGGGACCGGTTACGGTCAACATCGCCCTGGCGAATAACCCCATATCGCAGGCTTTGTCCCGGATTGCCCAGTCCGAATATAAGGCCGAAGGGGTTACGGTAAATATTTCGGTACTGCCCGAAAACGACCTGCGGCAGCGGCTTACTACCGAAGCTTCAACCGGCGGAACCACCTACGATATTTTTTATATCGGCCCCTACGAAGCCCAGACGTGGGCAAAGAACGGCTGGCTTGAAAATCTTGAGCCTTTTTTTGACAAGCTGACCGCGGAAGAAAAAGCGTGGTATGACCGGGCGGATCTAATCAAGGGTATGCTGGATTCCACTTCTTTAAACGGTAATGCCTACGGGATTCCCTTTTATGGTGAAAGTTCTTTCCTTATGTATAACAAGGAACTTTTTGCGGCAAAGGGTCTTACTATGCCGGAAGAACCCACATGGCAGGAAGTTTATGAGCTTGCGAAACAGATTCACGATCCCGCTAACGGCATTGTGGGCTTTACCATGCGCGGAACTCCCGGCTGGGGTATGAGCGGGGCGCCTTTTGTTACTATGGTGAACGCTTTTGGCGGTAAGTTCTTCGATATGCAGTGGAATGCGACCGTTGATACCCCGGAGCAGCGGGCCGCTTGGGAGATGTATAAGAAGATCCTCCGGGAAGCAGGCCAGCCTGATATTCTGTCCTATACCTACAACGAATGTATCGCGCTGATGGCTTCGGGCAACTGCGGTATCTACTATGATGCCACTTCTATTGCGCCGCCCCTTGAAGCGAATGACTCCAAGGTAAAGGGAAAACTTGGGTATGTGATGGCTCCTCATGACAAGCTCCAGAAGAATACCGCATGGCTATGGAACTGGACCATGGGACTCAACCCCAAGACAACCCAGGCAAAGAAAGACGCGGCCTTTAAGTTTATCCTTTGGGCGACTTCAAAAGAATATATCGCGAGGAGTATTGCCGTTGATCCCTCCGGTGGTAGTACGCCTCCTGCGTCCCGGTCTTCGACGTATAAACTGGCTGCCTACGCAGCGGTTCCCTATGGTCCGATGACCCTGAAAACGCTTGAAGGGATGGACTTTACTAAACCCTGTCTTGACCCTGTCCCCTATGTGGGCCTTCAGTACATCGCCATTCCCGAATTCGCCGATGCCGGGGATATAATGACCCGGAACTTGGCGGATTATGTAGTGGATAATATCAGTCTTGATGAGGCCATCAGGAGGACCCAGCAGGTCTTTGAGGCGGTGGCGAGGGACGGCGGGTACAAGAAGTAACGGCTTTTCCTGTACCGGTAGGACCCGGGTAGAAATAAGATGACCAATAGGTCATCTTATTTCCTTGCTATATCAGCAATTAGAATAAAATGCAAGGCATTTTATTCTTACGCGGGTCCTCAGTTTTATATCAGGGACCGTTCGGATTGGATGCCGGACGGTCCTTGTTGCAGGTTGTCAATAATTTGATCCGGTGTTCCGGGGAAATAAAAGGTTGCATGTATAGATGAAAAGAAAAACCGATTACAATTATCTGGTACCTGCGGTTGCGATCGTCGCGCTTATGACCCAGATTCCGTTTTTAATGACCTTGATTTTTTCTACGCTGCGTTGGAATTTATCAAGGCCGGATATTCCGCGGGTTTTCAGCGGTATTGAAAATTACCTTTATTTTCTCAAGATCGAATCTTTTCAGGATATTCCTCCTTTTTACGGCATCCTGTGGCAGACGATTTTGGTTACGGGGATGACCCTGCTGATATGCTCTATTTTAGGTTTTCTTCTGTCTCTTCTGCTGGATCATCAAATTCCTGGAATCAACATCGCCCGGACGCTCATTTTGGGTCCGTTCTTTGTTATGTCCACCGCCAGCGGCGTGATATGGAAGACGACCATTTTTAACACTACCTTTGGCTGGTATGGGGTTATAGCGAAGACATTGGGATTCACCCCGGTTGATTTGGTTAGTTATCATCCCTTATGGGTTATCATCGGGCTCTTTGTATGGCAGTGGCTTCCCTTTTTTGTGCTTATTATTCTGGCGGGGCTTCAGGGCCTGGATCAGGAGGTGATGGACAGTATGCGAATGGACGGGGTGAACTGGCTTGAAGGAATATTCCGTATCAAGCTGCCCCTCATCATGAACCACATGAGGGTTGCGATCCTGCTGGGTCTTGTGTTCGTGGTCAAGGAATTCGGCCTTATCTTGACTACCACTGCCGGAGGACCGGGAACCCGGTCATATACGCTCCCGTACTATGTGTATATGCAGATATTCAGCGCAAACAATGTGGGCAGGGCAGGGGCTTTGGCGGCGATGACTGTCATTTTGACCTTGATTTTAGTCAATCTCATCTACCGTTCAATTGAACGGCGGAATGCGAAGTATACCTAGGGAGGAGCCGGACATGACGAGGGTTGAACATATTCAATGGCAGAGGAAAATCCGCCGTGGCTCTATCAAAAAAATCGTCCTGGCGGTTGTTATATACGCCGTTGCCATTCTGTATTTTTCTCCTATACTTTATATGTTTCTTTCGGGATTTAAGACAGAACAACAGGCGGTTTCACCCAGTATCTTTTTTAAGCCGACTTTGGAAACTTACAAAAAGGTATTAAGCGATCCTACGATGTATCAGTATCTAGAGAATTCCTTGTTTCAGGTTTTCTTTGGTACGCTGATAAGTCTTGCTCTGGGGATTCCCGCGGCCTTTGCCCTGGTATTTGGACGTCTTAAAAAACGGGAGTCTTCTGGTAAGATATATTTGTGGTTTATTACTACGATCCTTCTCCCCCCGGTGGCGGTTTTGATTCCCCTCTTCACATGGTATCAGCAGTTCCGCCTGATCAACACCCCTTGGGGGCTTCTGGCCGCGTATGTAGGATTTCATGTGCCTATTGTGGTGTGGATGGTTCATTCATTTTTCTCGGATCTTCCGAAAGAGATATTCGAGGCTGCGGAAATTGATGGTTGTACTAAATTCCAGCGTATGACAAAAATAGCCATTCCCCTTGCGCGGACCGGGATTATTTCCGCGAGCCTTCTTGTGGCGGTTTTTATATGGAATGAATTCTTCCTGGGCTTTAACCTCACCGGTAATCCAACCGCCACCCTGCCGGTGTATATGGCCCGGTTCCGGGAACAGCAGGGTCAGTTTGTCGCCCAGCTCTCGGCATCGTCAACAATCTCGGTGCTTCCCGCAATCGTTCTCGGTTGGATGACGCAGAAAGCCCTCGTTAAAGGACTGGTTTCGGGCGCGGTAAAGGGATGAACCAGGGAATACTTGTCTACGATATTGGAACGACCAGTGTAAAATCAGCAGTTTTTGATCTTTCCGGCTTCCCGGCGGGGTCCGTGTCTGTGGCGTATAAAACCGAATATCCTCGTTCCGGCTGGGCAGAGCAGGATCCGGAACAATTCTGGTTTGCTGCGGTGCGGGGTACCCGGGAGCTTCTTGCCCTTCCGGAAGTTTCCGCCATTGAGATAGTTGCGGTGGGTCTTGCCGGTCACATGAATGGCTGTCTTCCCGTTGATGCCGAGGGCAATCCCTGTTACCCGGAGCTGATCCATGCCGATTCCAGAAGCGGACGCCAGAGCGCGCGAATTCGCGGCCTTTTAGGGGAAGATTATCTGTATCGGGAGACCGCGAACCCTACTGACGGGCATCTGTCCCTTCCCAAAATTCTCTGGCTCAAGGATGAACAGCGGGCAGCGTTTGACAAGACCGCCTGGTTTCTTAACGCCAAGGATTATCTGCGTTTTAAATTGACCGGGGTTTTGGGCGAGACCGACTTCTCCGATGCCTCCCTTACCGGGGCCTTTAATCTTGAAAAACGGGACTGGTCCTGGAATATTATTGATGTTTTAGGTCTGCCGCGCGAGCGGTTTCCCGCCGTGAGAAGCGGCGTTGAAGGGGGAGGGTATATTTCAAAAGAAGCGGCGGCGGTCTTGGGTTTAAAACCGGGAATTCCGGTTTCTGTGGGCGGCGGGGACGCCGCCTGTGCGACCCGTGGCAGCGGGGTGTCCGGCAGCGGGCAGGCGTATATCTCTCTGGGTTCCAGCGCCTGGGTTTCCCGCCTGTCTTCTGCGCCGGTTTTGGACCCCAAACGGCGGATGCAGAATTTCTTTGATCTTGACGGCCGCTCTTGTAATGTCTGCGGAACATTGCAGAGCGCCGGGAGCGCCGTTGATTGGGCGTTCCGCCTCCTGCGGGGATCGGAATCGGTTTCCTCAGATTACCGGCAGATCGAGAAGGATTTAGACACGGTTCCTCCGGGTTCGGAGGGGGTGATTTTCCTTCCCTACTTGATGGGAGAGCGGACCCCCCATTGGGATGCGTCCGCCCGGGGATTGTTTATCGGCCTTTCCCTCTCGTCAGGTCCCCAATCCCTGCTTCGTTCAGTATATGAAGGAATCGCCTTTGGCCTTAAAGAAATAATTGATATATACGGGGATCTCTCCATGCCTATTGATTCCCTTATTTTATTGGGAGGAGGAACCCGCGGTGCATTCTGGCGGCGGATCATCTGCGACGTAATCGGTAAGCCGCTGATCATTCATCCCTTTCCAACTCACGCCATTTCCTTGGGCGCGGCAATGGCGGCGGGCGTATCGGCTGGGATATGGCCGAATTTGGAAGAAGCGCCGGGTTCAGGCGTTCCGGCAGGAGAACGGCTTACATCTGAGCCCTCAAAAAATGCGGTATACGCCCGGTATTACGGTCTGTATCAGGAAATTTACGGCCGGGTCAAACCGGTCTTTGACGAATTAGCGGAAATTAGAAGATGATTGGGAGGTTGGTGATAGATATGAAGGCGTTGGTGATTGAAAAACCGGGAAGCGTTGCGGTTAAGACCGTACCGCTTCCGGCAGTGGGGGATCATGATGTGCGGATACAGGTTATGGCTTCGGGGATATGCGGGACGGATGTGCATATTTTTCGGGGAGATTACTTGGGATCCTATCCAGTGATTCCGGGGCATGAATTTGCCGGGGTCGTTGAATCGGCGGGCGCTAAGGTTACGAGGTTTAAAGTTGGGGATCATGTGGCGATAGAGCCGAATATTAGCTGCGATAATTGTCATGCCTGTCTCAACAACCGGCAGAATTTCTGCGATCATTGGAATGGGGTAGGGGTTACTTTGCCGGGGGGCATGGCTGAATACGCTGTCGTCCCGGAGAAAGGGGTCTTTAGTATCGGCTCCTTGTCCTTTCTTTCTGGCTCCTTTATGGAGCCCCTTTCCTGCGTACTCCACGGGGTCGAGCGTGCACGAATGCGGCTGGCCGATAGGGTGGCAATTTTAGGGGCGGGGCCTATCGGCATTCTCCTGTCCAAAGTGATTCAGCTTCAGGGCGCAAGCGATATTACCCAGGTCGATAAGAATCAGAGCCGGCTGGAACTGGCCAAGGCTTCGGGAGCGCGGTATATATGTTCTTCCCTGGATGAGCTTGAAGGTGAATCCTATGATACGGTGGTGGAAGCGGCGGGTTCGGCGTTTCTTATGGAGCAAAGTTTGAAGTATGTTCGGAAGGGCGGAACCCTGCTCTGGTTCGGCGTGCCTAAACGGGATGCGGCGGTGAGTATCCCTGCCTTTACCTTCTTTGAGAAAGGATTAACTATCCTCTCTTCCTACACTTCGGTGCGGAATTCAATTCAGGCGGTGCGTCTCCTTGAGTCCGGCAAGATCGATGTTTCAAAGCTGGTTTCTCATCAGCTCCCCCTGGAAGATTTTGTTAAAGGGGTGGAGACGATTGAGCAGGGAACCGAGGGGGTCCTCAAGGTTGTAATACTGCCTAATGGATGAGGCTTCCAGGAAAGAAAACAAGCCGCGAATGTACTTTTGTAATATTTATAGATAGAGGAGTTTTTTATGGCGCAGACAATTCTTGATCGTTTCAGACTGGACGGGAGAACCGCCCTCGTTACCGGCGGAGCGCAGGGTATAGGGCAGGCTTATTGTTTTGCCCTGGGAGAAGCGGGAGCGAAGATAGCGGTGGTCGATATTAACCTGCCGCTGGCTGAAGAAACGGCCCAGGAACTTGGGAAGAAGGGCATTGACGCTATCGCCCTTAAAGCCGATGTTACCAGTCCCGATGATGCCGCCCGGATGGTAAAGGCGGTCGTTGATACCTGGGGGAGCCTTACTATCGGGGTGAATAACGCCGGTATGGGAGTCTGGCGGGATGCCTTAACCCAGAGTTTTGATGAATGGCGGAAGATCCTCGCTTTGAACTTGGACGCAGTTTTCCTCTGCGCCCAGGCGGAGGCGCGGGAGATGGAGAAGGCGGGATATGGAAAGATCATCAATACCGCTTCGATGTCGGCCCATATTTCGAATACTCCCCAAAACCAGTGCGCGTATAACGCATCCAAGGCCGGGGTCCTTCACCTTACGCGGAGCCTTGCCGCCGAGTGGGCGCCTAAAAACATCCTGGTCAACAGCATCAGTCCCGGTTATACCAAGACCGCCCTGGTAGACAAGTTGCTGGAAACACCGGAAGGGAAAACCATGCTGCCCAAATGGCTTGAGAAGATACCTCTGGGAAGAATGGCTTCTACCGAAGATCTTCAAGGGGCTGTCGTGTATCTTGCAACTTCCGCATCGGATTATATGACGGGATCGGATATTGTTATTGACGGCGGCTACTGTTGTTGGTAGTAGTTAGGAGCCGCCTGATTATGGTCAGGCGGCCGTGATATAAATTCGTATTGAAGTAGACAGAATCAACATTATCAAAAGTATTATACGCCTTTCTAAAAAAATTACGTTTGCGTCCGACACGACTCGAACGTGCTACCTACAGATTCGAAGCTTGCGCCATGCTATATGTTCAGTAAAGCAAATATAAGAAACATTTTTATTCTAATCAATACTCTTTTTAATCAATTTTATTCATTTTAGTTGTCATTCAATTTGTCAAAGGTTTTAAGAACCTACAGATAGGGTATCTGTTTGGCGCTTGCAAGTCCTTGTAATATAAGGACTTACGAACGGGCTTCTGCGAGTATGACAAGATGATGTGATAAAAACGAGCCCCAAAACCGTCGGATAACGGTGTTTCAAGACTGTATCCGGAGGCTTACGGTTTGTGTTTCTCTATGGCCTTCTATTGTGCCCCTGGTTGTTTTCTAAGACGCCGGTTACAGGAACCGCCGAAGCGGAGCAAGTATCCAGTATCCGCCTATTTGAAAATACTCGCCTGAAAAGCAGCCCCAGACACTCCCCCTCCACCGGTTCTTTCTGCGGGTCAGGAAGATTGCGGAGTTTGCCTCTCCCTAGGGGATTGCAAACTTGCAAACTTCCCGGAAGCCCTGTCCGGGTTTCCCGGAGGGGTTGCTGAGTAACCGGCTGGCGGAGGGTTACGGCTATCATGTTTCACCGGATACCGGAATAGGGCGTATGCCAAACCCCAAGGAGGACAGGACTTGCAGGATTGTTTCAAATGAGGGATTGCTGCCTTGTGAAAGGGACTTGTAGAGGCTCGCCCGGCCCCGGCCGGCATCATCGGCAATCTTTGCCATACCACGAGCACGGGCAACATCTCCGATTGCGGTAACGATAAGATCGGGATCGCCGCTCTTGAAAATATCATCCAGATAAACGGCTATTTGTTCCTCCGTTTCCAGATATTCCGCCGGGTCCCATACGGTTGTTTTGACTGGTTTCATGTTATACCCCCTCAAGGTTTTGAGCGATCTGTTTCGCGGTTTCTATATCCCTGCTCTGGGTTGACTTGTCACCGCCGCAAAGCAGGACAACAATTTTTTCCCTCCGCCGGGTGAAATACACCCGGAAACCGGGACCGTAATCAATACGCAATTCGGAAACACCATTCCTCACCGGCTTGCTATCCCCAAAGTTACCGGCAGAAATGCGACGGATACGGGCATTGATAATCGTCTGTGTTACCTGGTCGCCCAAGCCCCGGATCCACGTTTTGAAGTGTTCTGTTTCCCGTATCGCTATCATATTTACATAGTATCCCACAGGATACATAAAATCAAGAGGATATTGAAAAGTTTTTATCCTATCCGGGGCTGTAGCTTCCTATGGCCGCCCCCGCCTGTTTACCGGTCCGGAAAGAGAGGACGGCGCATGGGTAGTGAAGGGGTGAAGCAAGCAGGGCGCAGGGTGAAAGCGCCCCGGAACCTTCCCGCATTGCCGGACTTCTTGACCCCCCAGGAACGCCACAGCGGCCTTGTACGGGGCGCAAGGCGTTGAATGTGTTCCTCCCACACAACAATCCGGGGCAGAAAACCCCGTAGAGGGACCTTCTCGTGTGTCCCGGGGGCTGTTTTAGTGTTTGGCTATGGGTTTTTAAGCCACAGGAGGCATTAACATGAAAAATGACGCAGTAAAGAATATGTTGATATTGACGCTTCAACACATCCAACAGACCAATGAATTTCTAAGTACACTCATATCCGTAATAAAAGACACGGAAGAAGAACCCCATCCCTACCCTGTCATTAAAACAGTGGAAGAATACCCGGAGCTTTTGTCTGTGAGTAAGGCGGCGGAGTTTATCGGAGTTTCGCGTGGATCTCTTTATCGATTTATCCATGAAAGAAAAATACCTTGTTATAAACCGTCAGGGAAAAGGGTCTATTTCAAGCGGAGTGAATTGGAAAACTTCTTATTCAGGAATAAACAGTTTGCCAGTTATGAAATTGCAGAAAAGGCAGAGGACATTCTGAATAATAGGGAAAGAAAAATACCGCACCCGCATCGAAAAAACCGGTAAAATAGATACCCTGATACACCTGTCGGTAGACCCCCAAACACATAGACGGCTATTAAGAGAATGTCCAGGGTTTATAAAAGAAGCCTCTCCTCATGTCTGCTATTAGAGGGGAATACCGCTCTGGTCCCCTGCATGATCGGCTATCGAGTGA
>JAIRLK010000219.1 GCA_031259515.1 Treponema sp.
GCTTGGCTGTTTTCTGGGCTTTTGGGAAAGGCTCTGTATTATGCAGATATATTGACTATAAAATGTTGTATTTATTTATTCAATTCCCATTGCTGACTATTTTTCCCTTTTGCGCCGCCAAGGATGGCGGCGCTACCAGTCCTTCCGAGATGTTTGGGCTGGCATTTCGCATAACGGATTTTATACGCAGCTTTTTCCAACAGGTTTCGAACCGTTTCAAAACAGCTTTTTTCCATGAAACCCTCTCAATCCAAGCTTATCACAGCTTTTGAGGGCTGTCTAGCACTTAACTTTTTGACAGTGAGACTTCCCCCCTCTTCTTCAAAAGAACTTCGGCAGGAAAGTGGAGAGCCAGGGGATATAAGTTACCAGGATCACCACTACCAACTGGATCAGAAGAAAGGGGATCACATAGCGGCATATTTGCACAAAGGGCTTCTTGAACCGGTACGTTGCCAGGAACAGGTTGAGACCTATGGGCGGGGTAAGGAAGCCTACTTCCAGATTGGTGATGAAGATGATCCCCAAATGCACCGGGTCTATGCCGTAGGCCTGTCCCAGGGGCAATACCAGGGGCAGAACGATCAGAATGGCGGAAAAAATGTCCATCAGGCAGCCCACTACCAGCAGGGACAGGTTGAGGAGCAACAGGAAGACGTATTTTGACTGAATCGTCGTACGCATCAGCCGGGCAAAGTTTTCCGGGGCCTGGGTATCCACGATGTAGTAGGATAAGGCCTGGGACAAGGCCAGGATGGAGAGAACGCCCCCTATGATCGGGAGGGCTTTCAGCAGCACCTGGGGCAGGCCGGAAATCTTGATTTCCCGGTAGATAAGCGCTTCCACGATAAAAACATAGACCACCGCTATGGCCCCTATTTCCACCAGGGAGAAAAGGCCGGAGAAATACCCGGCGATCAAAAACAGGGGAAGGATGATCTCGAAGGCCGAATCTTTCAGGGAACGCAGGGAAGTCTTGAGATGAAAGGGCTCCCGGGGTATTTTGATCCTGATTGACGCGATGATCCCTAAGATAATAACCGCCATAATCAGGATGATCCCCGGGAGTATTCCCCCGGCGAACATATGAATAATATTGGTTTGGCTGGTTGCCCCGACAAGGATTATGGGAAGGCTTGGGGGAAACAGGAGGCCTATGCTTCCCACCGACGTAAGGAGGCCAATGGAAAAGGCATCGGGGTATTTGGCGTGTTCCGACAGAATGGAGTAGAGGATGCCGCCCAGGGCGAGAATGGTTACCCCGGAAGCCCCGGTAAAAGAGGTGAAGAAAGCGCAGATTATCACGGTAACGATGATCAGGCCCCCGGGAAGCCAGCCGAACAGGTTCCGGAAGGTTTTAACCAGCCGCTCGCCGGCTTTACTTTCCGACAGCAGGAATCCCGTTACGGTAAAAAGCGGGATGGCGATGATGCTGCTCCGGGTCAGGGCGGCGTAGATCTGGCTGACCACTATCTCCATGGCCGCTCCCGATGCCTGGAGCAGGATGAGGGCCAGGCCTCCGATGACGGCAAAGAGGGGCGTACCCGTAAAAGCCGCGAAGATAAGGACGGCGGCGGCGGGGACTCTTCCATAGTAGGCTATATCATAGGAAATATCGATAAGATCATAGACGGCGTCGGGAATATCGAATTCCCATATAAATTTGGCGATAGAGGGGAAGGCCGCAAGGGTCCCCAAAACAAAGGCCAGAACCGGAAGGAGCCGGGCCGGTCCCCGTACCGGGGTTAGCCGGGCAAAGCGGAAGGCGATAACGGCGTACCCTATAGGCAGGATCAGGGCAACGACCCTTTCCGGGATAAACCCAATGATACGACCGGAAAGGCCGATCTTGATAAAGGACAGGGAAGTCCAGGCGATGATGACGGTGATGAAGGTACACAAAAGGCCGCTCAGAATCACGCAGAACCGCTTAAACCGGTTTTCGGCGGAGAGGTATTGAATCAGGGAAATGGAAAGATGTTCGGCTTTTTTGGTGGTGAGCATCCCCGACAAGATACCCACCGCCAGGAGCAGTTGTATCAGAAGCCCCGAAGACGCGGGAATCCCCGTATGGAACACCCCCCTGGCCGCGACTTCCGCAACGGGCAACAGGGTCATCAAGGCCAGAGCGGTATAGCAGACGCCCTGTTCAAAAATCCAGAGGATATTCGTGAAGGATAGTTTGTTTCCGGCGGACCTGGTATTTTCCATGCCTCCCCCGGTTACCGCTGACTCCGGTATTTCTGGAGCAGGGCGGTGATTCTTTCGTAGATATTCCGGTCAAAGGTCGTGCCGAGTAAGGCGGGCATAGCCTTATTTGTATCGTCATACCACACTTGTTCCTGCTGGGGGCTTACCTGGTTTACCTTGAGCCCGTGCTGCGTCATGGTGTTGATGACGTCAGCCTCCAGTTGCTGGGTTGACCGGTAAATTTCCTGTTCAACCCGTTTGGCAACCGCCTGGAGCCGGGCCCTGTACTGGCTGGGTACGCCCGCCCAGGCTTCCCGGCTCAGGACTATGCCTCCCATAAAGGGAGCGATGTTGATGGACGCCATGTTTTTCGCCGCCCCGAAAAGCTGCATACTTCCCACATAAATAGGACTTTGATACACCGCGTCAACCATGCCGCCATTCAGCGCGAAAAGAAGTTCGTTGAGGGATACGGGGATCATTTGATACCCCATGGCTTTAAAGGCTTGCAGCATTTCAAGCTCTTCCTCGGTACTGGCCAGCTTTTGCTTTTTAAGGTCCGCCGGAACATAGACCGGTTCTTTCGAGAAAACCTTGATCCAACCGACCTGGGCCCAGCACAGGGTAAAAACGCCGCCGCTGTTGAGCTTTCCCTCCAGTTCGGATTTCATCTCGTCCAATACCAGCGCAAGCTCCTGATCGTTACGGATGAGGAAAGGGCAGCTCAGGGTGATGATCCCTTTGGCAATGGCGTTTAGCCCGTTGGAAGTCAAAACCGCGCCCTGAATTTGGCCTAACCGGAGCTGCTGTAGAACGGCGGCCTCAGTACCTAAAACCCCGCCGTGAGCGACCTGGAGTTCCACCGCGCCGTTGGTTATGGCGTACCATTCTTCGGCTATTTGGTTTATCGCCCTTCCCCAGGGACTGGCTTCCGGTACCAGGGAAGCTATCTTGAGGACCTGCTTGCCGCCCTGGGGTCTTCTCCGCTGGGCGTACAGAGATTCGGAACCAAAGATACCCCATAAAAGAACAGTCAACGTTAAAACCCCTGTAAACTTTTTCATCATACTCTCCTCATACTCTCCTCTGAATATTACCGGTATAGTAACAGGCCGTCCCCAAGCCCCATGCGGCTCCGGACCGGCTCATTCATCGTCCCAATCATCATCGTCCCAGGCGTCCTCGTCATCACCCAGGGTCAGGAAGTAGTCCGGCGCACTGTCCAGGAGGAATTGGGCTTTACGCCGGGATATAATATTCACAAGCCGGTTGGAAGGATCCGCATCAGGATCCACCGCCAGGGCCGCTTCCAGGTATTTTTTAAAAGTTTCGTAGTCCTGGGCGGGTATGGAAACCGCCTGGACATAGGAAACATAGGGCCCCGCCGACATTCCCCGAGATTTTTCCAGAGCTAAATTAAAATGAAGGTCCGCCTTGGATTTGTCGCCCCCCAGGAACGGCGGCAAAGACGCATAAAAAAGGATGTAAAAATCGTCTATGGCGCCGCCGTTGAAATCGGGATCAAGTTCATAGGCCCTTTGTATCATGGCGGAGAGTTCCGGAATACGCATTCCCAGTTCCAGGTTAAAGGGGTCCAGGGAATACGCCGCAAGGGTACCCGCCACCGTCCAGTAGAGGAGGGGGACATCTTCTTTTTTGGTCCCGGCGAGATACCCGTCAAGTTTTCCATTCCGGGCAGCCTCGTTGAACCCGGGGTATTTCTTGTCCAGGCCGGAACGGAGTATCCTGACACCCCTCATATAGAGCAGCCGCGCCCGTTCCCGTTCTTCCCGGCGTTCCCGGTACTCGGTGCGGGGCAGCATTTCCGCCGGCCCCTGGACAAAGGCATTGGCGTACATCACAAAGAGGGACCCTGTGGTCAGGATCAATCCCTGGTGATCAGGCTGCAAGTCCAGGAGGGCTTCGTACATCTTTATCGCAAAGGGAAGGGCATCCCCCACCAGACGTGGATCCGAATCGCCGGTAAAAACCGTACTGGCGTTCGCGCCGGTAAGGGCGTTAGCTATCGCCTTAGTAGCCATTTTATTGATGGAACACCCGCTTAACGAAAACATGACAATCCACAAACCAAACAACAACGCCGCGTTACGGGCTTTCATAATCTATACCTCTCAAACGTTAGTAGGAGAAGAGCTTGCGGAGCAAAGCCCCATAAACCCCCGGATACGCTTAGGAACTGTTCCTTATTCTCCAATAACAGAACGTATCTCCTTTTTGATGGCTTCAAGTTTCCGCGCCGTTTCCGCCTTCGCCGCTTCAAGCCCGCCGCTCCCAACCCCGGCGCAGCAGGAAGCGTAGAATTTGATCTTTGGCTCGGTGCCGCTGGGCCGGGCGCTTACCACCGTTCCATCCGCAAGGTAGAACTGGAGCACGTCGCTTTTGGGCAGATCAACCGGTTCCGTCCGCCCTGGCTTGCCAAGATTGCCGGGGTATTTCCAGACCGATTCCAGGATGTCCCGAATCTTCTCCACCTCAATGCCCCCCAGGGTTTTCGGGGGATTCTTACGGTATTCGTCCATGATGCCCTTCATGACCGCCGGTCCCTGGGGCCCCTGGAAATATTTGGAGATTCCCAGTTCCTGCCAGTACCCGTTTTCCTTGTAGAGTTCTTCCAGCCGGGTAAGGAGGCTTTTCCCCTTGCTCCGCCAGTAGAGGGTCATCTCGGCGGTCATGGCTGCGGCGGAAACCCCGTCCTTGTCCCGAACTTCCGGCTCCACAAGATAGCCATAACTTTCCTCGGTACCGTACACAACGGTATATCCCTTACCATCGGTTTCACACCGCCGCCAAATATCGGCTATCCATTTGAAACCCGTCAGGCACTCGAAACATTCAGCCCCGTAGGAAGCGGCGACCCGTTTTTGCATACCCGTAGTAACAATGGAATTAACCATGGCCGGTTTTGAAGGCATTTTACCTGATTCTTTCAAGGAGAGGAAGATGTAGTCGGCCAGGAGCGTACCAAGCTGGTTCCCCGTGAGGAGGGTGAATTCCCCGGTATTGCCGGCGGCGGGAACGGCGATGCCCAAACGGTCGGCGTCGGGGTCTGTAGCCATGACCACATCGGCGCCGGTCTCTTTACCCAAGTTTACCGCCATTTCCAGGGCGGCGGCTTCTTCCGGGTTGGGGAAGGACACGGTGGGGAAATCCCCGTTACCCTCCCGTTGTTCAGGCACGGTGATGACCTTGAGGCCCAGGCTTCCCAGAACCGCTTCCACATGCATGGCGCCGGTTCCGTGCAGGGGAGTGTAGACGATCTTCACCTCCCCAGCCTTAGCCTTAATCAGGTCAGGATGGAAAAGCCGGCTCCTGACCATGGCCTGATACGGCTCATCTATCCGGCGGTCGATTATTTCCAGAAGCCCCCGTGCTGTTGCCTCAAGGCGGGTGATCTCCTTAATATCCGTAACAGCGTTCACCTCGTCGATGATCCCCTGATCATGGGGGGCAATCACCTGGGAACCGTCGTTCCAGTACGCCTTGTACCCGTTGTACCGGGGAGGATTATGGCTCGCGGTAATCACGATCCCCGTGTCGCAGCCCAACTGCCTGACGGCGTAGGACAGTTCGGGGGTGGGCCGCAAAGCGGAAAAAAGGTAGGCGGCGATGCCGTTTGCCGCCAGGATAAGGGCGGCGGCTTCGGCGAAGCAGGCGGAATAATGCCGGCTGTCGTAGGCAATAACCGCCTTCAGCGTTCCCGCCTGAGCCTTGTCCGGAAAAGCCTTCCTGACATAGGCGGCTAAACCCTGGGTGGCGCTCTTGACTACCAGGGTATTCATGCGGTTGTACCCGCCGCCTATAACCCCCCGTAAGCCGCCGGTCCCGAATTCCAGGTTCCGGTAAAACCGGTCTTCCAGTTCCTTCCAGTCTTCCTGAGCCAGAAGGCTCTCCGCTTCTTTCCGGAATCCTTCATCCTGCTCCCTGGCGATATACTCTTTAGCCCGCCCGATAATCGCGCTTTTTTCCATACTATTTTTCTCCTCGTTTCTTTCATCTCAGATTTTTCCATAACAGGCTTTCCCAGAACGGAAGTTTTGGGAAAGCAGCCGTGAAATTCGCGGTTTTGCACGGCTGAAAGCCTGAAAGAGTCTGTCCCATCGAACCGGAGGTTCGCACCGTTCCTGAGCGCGCGGTCAATTAGTTTTGGGACAGGCTCAAATAATACCGTCTTTAGTATAAATTGCTTCATCATACTCGGCAAGGGTCCGGCTTCCAACTGGATATGGACGCGGTAATACGGGGCCCATGAATTGTATAAAAGAATTGTATAAAAACTTGATTCCAGGGATCAGGATGACGCTATGCTATGCAATACCTCACTGTTTTGAAAATTTGGACATTTTGCCATAACAGCGCCCGGCCCGTAATAAGACGTTTCAAAAAGTAACCGAAACCTTTTGGGCAGGGCATTTAGAAAAGGTAACTTTAGCCCTGCGGGCAGCCAAAAGGCTGTCGACGGCCTGGTTAAGGGTATACGGCAATTTGACCGGGTTCCGCAATGCCCCCGCCGGGCGGAGAGCCCGGCCTTCTCCGTCAGAGAAGATTCCATGAGCCGCTGGCAGGGCGTTTTTAAGGCTTTGTCATAAACCTTGACCGTTTTGGAACCGACCCCGGTTTTGCGTAAAAGCTTCTTGTCGGAGATGAAAAAGCTGACCATGGGGCACAGGAACCGGCAGACGCGATTGAGGGCGTCACATTCTTCCCGGGTGCCATAGCGCCAGTAGCCGGCATAGTTTCTGACAAAGGCGTTGTTTTTCTGTTCGGCAAAACAGTTGTCGTTTTTGTTGCAGGAACGGCTATGGGAGAGGCCGAGGGTTTTAACGGTTTCCCGCCAGTTGATGGTGTCGCGGTTAATGAACTCAGAGCCATTGTCGCTACGGGACTCGACAAGGTTGAAGGGGCTGGAGACGCAGGTGGTTTTCAGGCCTTCCAGCGTCCAGGTATGGGCCTTGTTTAACAGGCCGTAGAGCCACAGCCAGCCGGAGGCGGCATTGGTAACGGTAAGGGTGAGGTTGAATTCCCCCGAATCGGAGTCGCCGCAATGGTGAACCGTGTCTGTCTGGCAGAATCCGGGGTGTCACGCTCCTCATCGGTGTACCGGACCCGGACGGGGATTTTTTTAAGGAGGGCGGAGGCCGCGCTTGCGGTGCCGGATATGCCGCGTAACCGCATGGCATCCTTGTCGGGCTTGAGGAGACGGCCTGTCTGCCGTCCGGATATTGCCGGCAACCGGGTGCTTATTGCGGGGGTGATGTGGAAGTCCGGCATACGGCTAGAGCAGAGGAAATCAATATTTTGTCTGATGAGTTCCGCCAGACAGGATCCGCGCTTATACCGATAAAACCGCCAGGTGGCTTCGATGCGGGCAACGGTTTTCCCGGTGTAGACAGGTTTGCCCAATCGGTTTTTCGGTTTCGGCTTTTTCCCCGCTTTGAACACGACGGTTTTTCCGTCTATGACACCCGTTGCGGTCTTACCGGGACGCATTGACAGGACCCGAATGGCGTACTTCCGGTTATATCCGGTGAGCCTGACGTACTGGTCCAGTATCAAGCCCTTTTCTTTCTTGCCCACCTTGCGGTACTCCCCTCTGGTTTCCCGTGTGACCGCTTTTCGTTCGTTCATGTGTAACCCCATTTTGACCTCCGGTTCTTCCCGGAAGCATGTCGATTTGGGTTACATTTTCATAATGTCTCAAACCCTTTTT
>JAIRLK010000255.1 GCA_031259515.1 Treponema sp.
AGGAAATAAAGAAAAATATAAAAATGATTCAATATCCCATCTGAATAATACTCCGTTGGCTTTTTGGCGTTGTCCCGAAAATCGCTCTTTGTATTCTTTAAATAAATTGTTGTTTCCGGGTTTTTTTTAAGGGCGGTTTCTTTCTTTGTATCCTTAATCGTGTCCGCGTTGAATTTAAAATTTCTGGAATAATAGACGCCGTTTTCCTCAAAACAGCTTACAACAGAGACATCATTGAAGACTTTGAGAAATGCTACCCTTCCTAACCCTTTTCCTCCCTCGTGATTAGTCTTATAGATTGTTTTGGTGAACTTGGCAAAGTTGCCATCGGTAAAACCTGTTCCATTGTCCGTTACATTGACGGCAGTGATGAAATTGCCATCATCTTTGATTAGTTCGTTTGCCCTGTACTCGCGCTTAAACTGAACGGTAATTTTGATGTCTTGATTATTAACACAGCAATACAGGGCGTTTGAGACAGCTTCGAAGAGACAAAAGAGAAAGCCGTCTTCATCACCGAAGTCGTAGCTTCTTACTACATCGTTAATGTCAACCTGATACATCGGCGTTTTCTCCATCATATAGTATCGGAATCTTCAAATTCAAATTTTACCCTCTCCAGCCCCCGCTAATTCCCCTCGGAACCGAACCAGTCCCTCTCCAAACCGAACCCGTTCTGTCCCGAATAAAACCGCCGGGGCGTTGAACCCCAATCGTTTGTCTTTTTGTAGAACCCGGCCTGTGAAAAGCCGAAACCCGGAAGCTACAATTCCCAGACCGCGTCCCGGATAAGTTCGCATACAGTGGGATGGGGAAAGATGATCTGCTTTACGTCTTCTATCCGCAGCTCCTGTTCGATAAGGACCGCTCCGCCCCAAATAAATTCCGAAGCGTATGCGCCGACCGCGTGAAGGCCCAAAATACGCCGGTTATCGGCGCTGGCGATAACCTTGACCGCCCCCTGGCCGGCAAAGGTGTTTTCCGCGGTAAAACGGCCGGATACCCGCATGGGAAGGGATGCCGTAAGGACGGCGGTTCCCGCAGCGGCGGCCTCCTGTTCAGTAATGCCGACTCCGGCGGCTTCGGTAAGCCCGTACACCACCCAGGGTACGGCGTTGTACCTCATACGGTTGGGGATCCCGCCGCCTGATTCCCTAGAATCGTCCAGCCGGGAAAGGATGTCCGCTGCCGCCACTTCCGCCATGCGGTAAGCGGAATGGGCCAGGAGGCTTCTCCCGGTTACGTCCCCGGCGGCCCAGATCCCGCTGATATTGGTCCTCATCCTGTCGTCCACGGTTACGCCCCGGGAAGTACAGCCTACGCCCGCCGCCTCCGGGCCCCAGGTGGTGAGTACGGGCCGTCGGCCCACCGCCACAAGCGCCAGATCCGCTTCGGTCTTTTCCCGTTTACCCTCCCGGAAGTAATGAACCGCCGCTCCCTCGATCATTTCGACCCTGCATCCCAGCTTGAAGCGTACGCCCTTCATAGCCCGGCGCAACAGGGGCGCCTGTTCCCGGTCCATGAAGGGGATTATCTCGTCCATCATCTCTATGACCGTAACTTCGACGCCTAGGGCGGAAAAGAGACCGGCGAATTCCACGCCTATGACCCCGCCGCCTATGATCGCCAGACGCCGGGGGACCGCTTCTATGGACAGGAGGCCGGTAGAATCCACGACCAGGGGATTGTCCCGTCTGCCCGGTATAGAGGGCAGGGCCGGGACCGAACCGGTGCAGATCAGGATGGTCCGGCCTTCGTAGTCCTGGTCAGGGGATTCGCCGGAACGGCAGCCCACCCGGACTTTCCCCGGCTTGCCTCCGGCGGGCGCCGACAGAATCTCCCCCCTGCCGCCGGCCACGTCCACGCCAAAACGCTTCATTTGGGAAGCTATGCCGCCCCTCAATTTTTCTACCACCTCGGCTTTCCACTTCCCCATAGCCGCCCAGTCAAAAGACGCCTTTTCCACCGTAACGCCGAACTTTCCGGCTTCCCCGGCATGGACGTAGCGTTTTGCCGAGTTGATCAGGGTCTTGGCGGGGATGCAGCCCGCATTGAGGCAGGTTCCTCCCAGATGATTTTCTTCTACCAGCAAGACTTTTTTCCCGGCCTGCCCAAGCCGTTCCGCCGCCAGATAGCCCCCCGGTCCGCCGCCTATGATTATCGTATCGTACATGGCCGCCCCCTAACCTTCCGCAAGAAGCAGGTCTATATCCGTCACCGCCTGGCCCAGGGCTTTGAGGAACCGGGCCGCCGGAGCGCCATCCACCACCTGATGATTGATGGTCAGACTGAATCCTATGCGGGGCTCAAACGTAACCCCGCAGCAATCCGTACCCGCATCCTCGTCCGGGACGGGTTTTAGCTCTATGCCGCAGACGCCGAGGATGGCCGCTTCCGGAACGTTGAGTATCGGGGTAAAGCTGGTTATGCCCAGGCTTCCCAGGTTGGTTACCGTGAAGGTAGACCCGGTAAGTTCCTCCGGTTTCGCGCCCCCTGACTGACAGGCGGCGGCAAGCCGTTTCGCCTCCGAAGCAATCTCCGGCAGGCTGAGGAGGTCCGCGTTCCTGATGACCGGTACCATGAGTCCACGAGGGGTATCCACCGCCACTCCCAAATGGACCCGCTTAAAGGTTCTGAGGGTATCCCCAATCTTATGGGCGTTCATGAAGGGGAAGCGGGGGAGCATACGGGAAACGGCAAAAAGGATAAGATCGTTGACCGTAATCTTGGACAACACCGGTTCCCCGCCGTCCCCGGCATAGGCCGGACCAGCCTTCATCCTGGCCCGCAGTTCCTGGAGACGCGCCGCAGAAGCGCCGGCGTTCAGGGTGAACTGGGCGCTTTCCGCCAGGGAACTATACATGCGGCCAGCGATCAGCTTGCGTATCCCCGTGATCGGGGTTTCGGTAACCGCCCCTTGCCCACGGTCCTCCCGGAGGAGCGCCGCGCCGCCTGACGCAAGGTCTTCGACCGTAACCCTGCCCCCCAGTCCCGACCCCTGAGCCGGGAGCGTTCCGCCCCCCGATGCTAGGGCCGCTTTAGCCGCCGCGGTCAGGGGCGGCCGGTTCTCCAGGGCCGCGGCCACATCCCGCGCTATGACGCGGCCCCCCGGTCCCGTGCCGCCAAGCCCCGCCAGGGAAAACCCCTCTTTTCCCGCAAGGTTCCGCGCCCTGGGCGATGCCAGAATATGCCCGGTCTCCGCCGCCCCGGAGGCGGAGACCGGAGCGGGCGCGGCCTCCGGAACCGGCGCTCCCCCGGAAGCAGCCGCGTTGTTCCGCCCGGCGGTCGGCGCCTGAGAACCTAACGCCGCTTCCCAATCCTCCCCGGCCTGACCTATCACTGCGGTGGGCTTGAGCACCGGGACATCCTCCCCCGCCGGGTAGAGTAGTTTCAGGACCTGTCCCGTTTCCCCGGCGGGCACCTCAAAGACGGCCTTATCGGTTTCCACCACGCAGACAACCGTGTCCGGGCCAAC
>JAIRLK010000283.1 GCA_031259515.1 Treponema sp.
TCATGGGCGCTTCGGGATCGGGAAAGTCAACGCTGATGAACGTCATAGGCTGCCTTGATGTCCCCACGGAAGGAAGCTATATCCTGGACGGCGTGGATACCTCCGGCGCGACGGACGACGGCCTGGCCGATATCCGCAACAAAAAAATAGGTTTTGTATTCCAGGCCTTTAATCTCCTGGCCCGGACTACGGCCCTGGAGAATGTGGAGCTTCCCCTGTTCTACTGCCGGGGGGACAAAAACAGCCGGAGAAAGCAAGTGAACCGGAAGGAACGGGCGGCGGCCGTGCTGCGGGAAGTAGGGCTTGGGGATAGGCTGTATCATTTTCCTTCCCAGTTATCCGGAGGCCAGCAGCAGCGGGTGGCCATAGCCAGGGCCATGGTAAACGATCCGGCGTTTATTCTGGCGGACGAGCCCACCGGTAACCTGGACACCGAGATGACCCTGGAAATCATGAGCCTCTTTCAGGATTTAAACCGCCGGGGAAAGACCATCGTCATGGTAACCCACGAGCCGGAACTGGCGGAGTACACCAAACGAATCGTTACGCTGAGGGACGGGGAACTGGTCTCGGATACGGCGGTGGGGGAAAGGCGGAACGCCAAAGAGGACCTTATCCAATGGAAACGGGACCATTCCCTCCTGTCCGGCGAAGGGAATCCCCGCGAGGAGGCTTCATGAACCTGTTTCAATTGCTTCACTCCTGTTTACGGAACATCTTCCGCAACCGGATGCGGAGCCTCCTTACGTCCCTGGGGATCATCATCGGCGTAGGATCGGTAATCATCATGGTGGCGGTAGGGGAAGGCGCTCAAAAGGAAATCGAAAACCGCATTACCGCTATGGGGACCAATCTGATCCAGATCATGCCCCGCAGGATCATCATGAGGAACTTCAATTCCGGAACCATGACCCGGCCCCGGCCCAACACGCTTACCCGGAAGGAGGCGGCGAAACTCAAGGCGGAAACCTCCTACGCCCCGGCGGTCTCCGGGGTAACTCAGCGCAGTTTTACGGTTTCCGGCCCCCAGGGGAACGCCTCGGTGCAGGTTATGGGGGTGGAGCCTGAATACCTGGTCATCAGGAACTGGAACCTAGGGTCGGGGTATTTTTTTGCCCGTGAGGACCTGGAAGCGCGGAACCGGGTGGCGGTCCTGGGGATCACCACGGCGGCAAACCTCTTCGGCGGGACCGCCGAAGCCCTGGGACAGCGGATACGGATCGGGACCGATCATTTTACGGTTATCGGAACCCTGGAGAAGAAGGGCGCCGGCGGGAACGGGAACGATCAGGACGACGTCATCATGATCCCCCTAGACACGGCCTTGTACCGGCTGAACAATTCCCAAAACATCAGTTCTATCGCCATGAGCGTGGTCAGTGAAGAATACATGGAGGCGGCTCAACGGGAAGCGGAACGTATCCTCCGGGAGGCCCGCAGGCTGAAAGATACTGATACGGCGGACTTCGAGATCATGAACAGCTCGGAGATAATCGAAATGGCCTCGGAAACTTCCCGCAGTCTTACTACCCTGCTGGCCGCCATTGCCGGCGTCTCCCTTTTGGTCGGGGGCATAGGGATCATGAACATCATGCTGGTCTCCGTAACCGAACGGACCCGTGAAATAGGCCTCCGTATGGCCGTGGGGGCCCGGAAGCGGGACATCCTGTTTCAGTTCCTGTCCGAATCGGTTATTTTGAGCCTCCTTGGGGGTCTCCTGGGTATATGCCTGGCTTTCCTGGTCTGCCGTATTCTCGTCGTCCTGGCCGTGCCAGCGTCCGTCAACCCTGCGGTCGTCGCGGCGGCGGTTCTGTTCGCCGCCCTGGTGGGAGTCTCTTTCGGGTACTATCCCGCCCGGAAAGCTTCGGGACTCTACCCGATAGACGCCCTGCGGTATGAATAAAAAACAGGAGTTATAATGAAAAAACAGCGCCATCAAATTAAAGAGGGGGAAGATTCCCCCTCGCTCCGGCCCTTCGGTCCTCCGCTGCCCCCTCTACGGGGGCGCTGGCCCCGTAACGCCCCCGCTAAGGGACCCAATTCCCAGGGGGCGTGTCCCCCCGGTCCCCCCGAAGGTTTAGTTTTGCTTTTGATCGTGATAGTTCAGGCGGCGTCTGTTTCCGGCCTTGATCTGGAAACCGCCCGGAGCCTGGCTTTGGCGAATTCCCGCAGCTTGGCCCGGTATAACCTGGCGGTTGAGAGCGCCCAACTGGATGAGAAGATTCAGCGGTACAGTACGCTGCCTTCCCTATCCCTGGGAGCTTCGGCGTCGGCGAATATTCTGGGGGAGGTTTCCCTAAAGGACAGTTTGAGTACGGGGGCTAGTTTCAGCGTAAGCCAGCAGATTTACAACGGGGGTAAGAACAGACTTCTTAAATCCATCAACACCATGACTACCGGGATCGCCCGTCAGGAAGCGCTGGCGGAATATTTCGCCGTTCTTGACGCGGTGGATGCGGCTTACTACGGGGCGCTGGAAGCCGGGGCGGCCCTGGCGGCCTCTGAAGCCGTACTGGAAGCCGCCATCCTTGCCCTGGCTATGGCGGAAATACGCCTGGAAAGCGGGATGATTGGATACGGCGATTACCTTCAAGCCCTGGCGGAACGGGAGGCTAAGGAAACCGCCCGTAACCAGGCCCGGCGGGATCTTACCCTGGGCCTGGTTACGCTTAAAAACATGACGGGCCTGGGGGAACCTGCCCGGCCAGAGGAGCTTGACTTTGAAGCCTGGGAGGAAATCATACAAAAGCTGGCGGGACTTTCGGAAGAAGAATCGGCGGTTTTTCTGGAACGTTTCCGCGAAACCGCGACAGCCAATAACCCCGCGCTGGTAAAAGCCGCCCTTGCGGGCAGCCGGGCGGAACAGGCCGTATCCCTGGCAAAGCGGGAGTATCTTCCCAGCCTCAGCGCCGGCGTATCAGGAGGGCTCAACTATTCCCTTACGAGCGGGTTTGACCGTCCCTCGGGACGGCTTTCCCTCAGCGCCTCCATCCCCCTTGATTTTTGGGTAACCAGAGCCAATGTGGATAAAAAAGCGATTGCCCGGACCGAGGCTGTTCTGGAAAAACAAAACGCCGAAGTTTCCCTGGACCTGGAGATTCAAACCGCAGCGCTGGATTTGATTACCCAGGCCATGTCGGTGCTGTCTTCCCGCCGGGCGGACGAATACGCCCGCCGCCACTACGAGCAGGTCCTGGAACAGTACCGCCTGTCCCGCGCCTCGGTTGCGGAACTGTCGGATGCCGCAGCCCTGGCAGGTTCAAACCGCACCCAGTACATCAAAGCCAGGTACGGTTTCCTCGGAGGCCTCTCCAAACTCAGAAGCCTCGGCGGATTTTCTTCCGATGAAGCGCTGCGCGCTTCCCTCTTATCCTGGTAACGCGAAATTGGGATATTTTACGCCGCCGGGTACGGTAATGAAGGTTCCGATGAGAGTTCCCGCGAGAAACGTTCCCTTAAAGACAGCATCCCTGATCGCCGCGCTGTTGACGTGGCTTCTCCTTTCGGCTTTGACGGTATTTATCATCCTGGAGATCCGGGACCGGGCGCGGCTCATACGGGACAACGATAACGAGCGGCTTTTCAGCGTCCTCTTTACCAGCCTGCGGGACTATGCGGATTTCGGTTCCGCCATCGAATCTTCTCCTTTGCTGCGGAGCCGGATCGCCGCCTTCGGCATCTTTGGGGAGGACCTGAAGTCGGTCTACGGCTGGGGCATGGTTCCGCCGGTTCTTGATGAAGATATCTTGAAGAACAGCCGCCGGGCCGGGCCGGGCCGTTACGCCGTTCCTGACAAGCAGGGAAGCCGGGTCAAGTTCATACTCCGCACGCGGCCCGAAACTATGCCGCCCCCGCCTCCGCCGGACCGGGAAACCAAGCGGGGGGATCACCACGAGCGGATGCCGGACCGGGAGCAGGAGCGGCGCGGAAGATTACGGTACTACCGGTATTCGAAAGAGCCGGGCGTTGCGCCGCCTGAAGCGGCGGAGGTTCCGCCCGTAAGCACGGGGCCTGTTCCCGAAGGTCCGGCGCGGCCTGGGGAGGTTTCCCTGGCCTTCACCTTCTTCTCTACCCTGGCCCGGAGCAAGTACCTTTACATTGATGTGATCCATCCCGCCTATTGGCGCACCCAGACCGTAACGGCGGTTTTTTTCCCGCTCTGCGAACTGGCCCTGCTGGTTTTGGTGTTCTTTATCCGGCGGCTTTACCTCAAGAACCGGGAGTACCGGGAGCGGATAGAGTCTCAGAAAAACCTGGTGATCCTGGGAACCGCCGCAAGCACCCTGGCCCATGAAATCAAGAATCCCCTGCTTTCCATCAGGCTTCAAACCGGGATACTGGGGAAACTCTTCAGCGAAACCGGGCAGGAAGAGCTGACGGTCATTAACCGCGAGGTGGAGCGCCTTTCCGTCTTAACGTACCGGGTGAACGATTTTCTCCGGGACGCGGTGGGAAGTCCCGTACCGTTGAACAGTTATACGGTTCTCCGTGAAATTTCGCGGCGGCTTTGCGGTAGGGATATTGTTGATGACGGCGCTGTCCGGGACGGGATGATCCTCATGGACCGCGAACGCGCCCGGTCTGTCTTTGAGAACCTGATCCGTAACGCCCTGGAAAGCGGCGGGCCGGAAGGGGAAGCAGGGGCCTCCATACAGCGGATCGGCGGCCATAGCGGACGCCTTCCGGGGCGCCTTGTCATCACCATTACCGACCGGGGCAGGGGAATAGGGCCGGGAGACCCGGAACGGCTCTTCGATCCCTTTTTCACCAGTAAAAGTACCGGTACCGGCATAGGGCTCAGTATCAGTCGGCGGTTCATAGAGGCTGCCGGAGGAACCATCACGTTGGAGAACCGGGAAGGCGGCGGCGCTCTTGTGCGGATCACCCTGCCTGAGTACCAGAGGGAGGAATCATGCGGGTTTTGATTACCGACGACGAACGGAACATACGGGAATCCCTAAAAAAATACCTGGGCCTGGAAGGGATAGACGCCCAGTGCGCCGAGACCGGGGAAGAAACGCTCCTGCTGCTTGAACGGGAATCCTTTGACGCGGCGATCTTGGACCTGAAGCTGCCGGGCATGAGCGGTCAGGAAGTTCTCGCCTGGATGCGGGACCGGGGCGTATCCGTTCCGGTGGTCATGATCTCCGCCCACGGGCAGATCCCCGACGCGGTGGAGGCTCTAAAGACCGGGGCCCGGGATTACCTGGTCAAGCCTTTTGATCCGGCGGAATTATCCATCAAGCTCCGGCAGTTGGTGGACGACAAGCGGCGGGAAAACCTGCTTGAGGCGGAGAAACGAATCGCCGGTCCCGGCGGTCTCATAGGCGGAACCGAAGCGATGCGCCGAATCTCCGCACGGATAGACAAGATCGCCGCTTCCGACGTAACGGTTCTTATCACCGGGGAAAGCGGCACGGGTAAGGAAGTGGCCGCACGGGAGATACACCGCCGGAGCCCCGGCGCGTCTGAGCCCTTTGTCGCGGTGAACATCGGCGGCATACACGAGGGCCTCATGGAAAGCGAACTCTTCGGCCACGAGCGGGGGGCCTTTACCGGCGCCTCCGCCCGGAAACAAGGCCTCTTTGAACTGGCGGGCCGGGGCGTCATCTTTCTAGACGAGATAGGGGAGATGCCCCCGCCGCTCCAGGTAAAGCTGCTTCGGGTCCTCCAGGAACGGAAGATACGCCGCCTGGGTGGTTCCGCCGACATCCCGGTCGGCGCCCGCATTGTTTCCGCCACCAACCGGGACCTGGAGGCCCTGGTAACGGACGGACGCTTTCGGGAGGATCTCTACTACCGGCTTAACGTCTTCCGCCTTACCCTTCCGCCCTTGCGGGAACGCGGGGAAGACATCCCCCTTTTGACGGAACATCTGCTGCGTAAACTCAGCGTCCGCATGAGCCGTCCCGCGCCGGCCCTGCTGCCTGAGGCGCTGGAAAAACTGCGGGGGTATTCCTTTCCTGGGAACATCCGGGAACTGGAGAACATCCTGGAGCGGGCCCTTATTTACGGAGGAGGGAAGGAGATACGCCCCGGGGACATTGATATCCGCCGGGACGCCGGGTTTTCCGGCGGCGAAGAAAGCAGGACTTCCGGCAGCGCCGTTTCTGGAAACGTTGTCTCTGGAAACGCCGTTTCTGGAAACGTTGTTTCCTTGGAAGATCTGGAGAAACAGGCCGTCAGGGAAGCCCTGGCCCGGTGCAAGGGAAACCGCACCAGGGCGGCGGAAGAATTGGGGATAAGCAGAAAAACCATCCTCAACAAGATTAAGATGTACGGCCTAGAGCAGGCCCGCGAATTCGGAACAACAGGCGCTAAAGATACCTGACATAGCCGGTGGTGTAGGGAAGGAAGGAGTGGCGCAGCAAAACACGGGAAAAATCGCCGGATTCGGCAGGAAGGTCCAGGATGATACGGGTGACGCCGCCGGAGGAGGCGGGCAGGCAGGCGAGGAGGGCCTCTCCTATGCCAAGGCCGCGGTACTCGGGGTAGACTTCCAGGGCGGCAACGCAGAGGGCGTCCCCGCGGATTTCGGCGGCAAGGTAACCGGCGAATTCACCGGCGCCGGTTTCGGCGATGACCGCGCGATCCCCAGGGAATACCCAGCCGCCGGTACGTTCCTCGGCAAAGGACCGGGCGGCTTTTTCCGGAACCCTTTGTCTGAGGGTTTCCCGCAATTCATCAAGGTATTCACGGTGGAGGGCCTGGGCCGCCTCCCTGTCTTCGGGAACGGCATCCCTAAAGCAAAAATCTTCCAGTACCAGGTCTCCGGTTTCTTCGGGTTCAATTCCTATTCGTTCCAGACCCCATTCCTCCCGCTGACCGTTGTACCAGTCCATGATGATCCGCCGCATTTCCCGGCCCTTGAAGGCGAACCAGCGCTGTTCCGCTTTGGGGTATTCGGCCATGACATCCTTGAAAGCCCGGAATACCCCCCGGCCCTTGTCCAGGGCGGAAGTCAGTTTGTTCCGGATGATCGTGTTCTTAAAACCTGCGGCGAACCGTTCCATAAGATGGAAGCCTTCGGAAGAATCCCATTCCGGCAGGGAAACAAGCCGTCCGTCCGCAGCGTCCCAATCCCCGTCAAATTCCTCATCATTTTCCGAAATAACTATTCCGTCCCGGGTATCCAGGTAGAATAGCCGGTTTTGATCCTCCATAGCGAACAGGATGGTATCCATGAGCGCTTCGGTTAATTCAAACTGCATACTTCATTTTAAGAATGAAGTATCCCGGCGGTCAAGATAAATGCGGAGTCCCGCACCTCCGGTTATTCTGCTTTGAACGCTGAATTCGGCGTTCTGAACTCTCCATTTTACGACGATTTTTTATTTTCAAGCTCAAATTTACTGGTTTTTCCTCGATAATTAGGATATATTTAGAGATATATTTAGAGATGTGAGAAAATACGGCTTGCTTTGTTTGCGGCCAATAAATTGGAGGAATTTGTATCTATGAAAAAACCCGGCGTGTTGATTCTTTGTATCCTGGCGAGTTTTTATATAGCGTCCTGTGCGACCACTCAAATAACGGAAGCTCCGGCAAAGGAAGCTCCGGCAGAGCTTGATGATTCCGCTGAATTTGCGCAGGAAGACGAAGAGGTGAGGATTTTGGTGGAAACCATCAAAGGACCGTCTCATGGCCGGGCGGGAAGAGCCGTACCTGCGGCGGCGGCCGTGAGGGCGGTCCCTAGGACGGAGCCGGACTCCGATGCGTATCATACCGATTATCATGAATTCGGTCCGGATGGGGTTCCGTTCGTCGTATCCGTCCCGAATAATACGGACCAGGAGATCAACGCTATCGTTTGGTTCTGTGATGACGCCATCACGGATTCCAGCGTCTTTGATTTAGGAACCTATCCGGCTGAATATAAAGAAAAGTATATCATCGCCGTCATGCCCTACAAGTTTAAATCCGGGGATGTCCGGGTTAAAAACATCCGAAATTCGATAGGCGATGTGGTGGATTTTGTAAAACTCATCGCCGAGGATCATCAAATTGACCTTAACCGCATCATTCTGGTAGGATATACAACCGGCCGTTTTTCAATGGCCTATCTGTAATCCCCGGCTTGCAAAAACCAACACGTACCGCAGGATTCGGGAAGCACGGGGGCTTCTGAGAAGGATCCGTATCAGGGTGGCAGCATGAACAAAGCGCTTGAAAATCTGAAAGAACGGGGTTTTTATGCCCAATGTACCGATCCGGGGGGGCTTTCCCGGCTTATGGACGAAGAACCGGTGGTTTTTTATGTGGGGTGCGATCCTACCGGGGTGAGCCTTCACATAGGCCACATGGTTCCCTACTTTGCGTACCGCCATCTGCGGGACGCGGGCCATAAAGGGATAGCCCTTTTGGGGGGCGGAACCGCCCGCATAGGCGATCCGTCGGGTAAGTCGGAAATGCGGAAGATGCTGAGTTACGCCCAGCTTGACGAAAACACCGAGTTTATCAAAAAACAGCTTGACCGGTTCCTGGGCTTTGACGGCGACCACGCCCGGTGGTCTGCCCGGTGGGCTAACAACAAAGACTGGCTCGCGGACCTTAACTATATTGATTTTCTCCGCGAAATCGGAAGCCATTTTTCGGTAAACCGTATGCTCAGTTTTGAGTCCTACAAGATACGCCTTGAAACCGGCCTTTCTTTCATCGAATTCAACTATCAACTGCTGCAAAGCTACGATTTTCTGGAACTCTACCGCCGGTACGGCTGCCGCCTCCAGATAGGCGGGGACGATCAATGGGGCAACATCGTTGCCGGTTCAGAACTGATCCGCCGGGTTGAAGGCGCCGAGGTCTTTGGGCTTACCTTTCCCCTGGTAACCACTTCGGACGGTAAGAAGATGGGCAAGACCGAAAAGGGCGCGGTTTTTCTGGATCCCGCCCTGGTGAGTCCCTACGATTTCTTCCAGTATTGGCGGAACGTGCAGGATACCGATGTCCGGCGTTTCCTCCTGATGTTCACCTTTCTTCCCACCGGGGAATGTTTCCGCCTTACCGGGCCGGAGAAAAATCCCAACGAGGCGAAAGAACGTCTTGCCTGGGAAGTTACCGCCCTGATTCATGGCGCGGAAGCGGCGGACAAGGCGCTCTCCGGCGCGCGGGCCGCGTTCGGCGGCGGCGGCGACGCTTCGTCCATGCCCGGCGCGGTCCTGTCCCGGTCCCGTTTCGAGGCGGGCTATCCCGTGGCGGACCTTTTTACCGACGCGGGGCTTGCTTCTTCCAAAAGCGAGGCCCGGCGTCTGGTGCAACAGGGCGGCGCGTTTGTGGCCGCGTCCGGCGGGGACCTGATCGCCCTTACGGACCTGTCCGCGCTCATCGGCGCGGACGCCCTGGACGGCGAGGGCAGGCTTATCCTCCGGGCCGGGAAAAAACGTTACTGCCGGGTTTCGGCCACATAACGTTTCGGCTGTTTGCGAACCTTCGGTTCAATGACATTTGGGCGGCACGAAACCCGCAGGGTTTCGTGCCGCCCAAATGTGCCGGAGTGAGTCGTGCGAATGCCTGCTGGCGGCGTCAGACTTGCGGAGCAAGTCTGCGCGTAAACCGTCCTGTTATACGACGTGGGGCCTTTTTACACATTATTATATTTCTTATTTTCAAACTCTACTGCCATTTTATGTATTTCATCTATGGTTTTATCTTTCCATAATTCTCTATGCCATTCGGTATAATCGAAATTGTTACTTTTTATACTTGTTATAAAACGTTCCGTTTCGAGTACCCCAAATGTTTTTATTAATAAATCTATTGCTTCTACTTTTAATACAGTATCAGTTCTCATCACCGCCTCCTTCAGTCCGTATAAAATCAATTTGATTGATTATTTTAATCCCATTAATTTTTTTATTTGTTAAACCCTCATCAGTTGTTATAAAATATTCACATTGGCTTTCTATTGCACATGCTATATGTAAAGCATCATTTGCTCGTATTTTATTTTGTTCAATATGTTTACCCATCGCCAAAATATTTTCAGATGATTTACATTTATATTTCGCGATATTTTCCCATAATTGAATAGAATTTTTGTTTTCCAGATTTGGATTATTAGACTTGTTTAATAACATCAAAAATGCTATAATGACGGCATGGAAAAGAAAAAAGAGGCAGAGGATGCCAAAGCGGCTCTTTTTAAATGGCTGTACGGAGTGAAACCCCAGACATTTGAAAAAATGCTGTCGATCCTGCAAAGGGAATACAATGCTTTGCACCGAAAAGGTGCAAACCGCCAAAACTAACGGTAAAAGACAAGCTGGATATTACCCTGAAATACCTGCGGGAGTATCGGACCATGGATAGTATTGCGGCGGAATATGGTGTCTGCAAAGGTACGGTCTGCCTGTCCATTCAATGGGTGAGGACACACTGACCGAAGACGGTACTTTCGTCCTGCCCGGGAAAAAGAAGCTCAAGAGAAAATCGGCTTCAATTCAGTACATTGTGGTAGATGTGACGGAAAGCCCGATAAACCGTCCTAAAAAGAACCAAAAAGCATATTATTCAGGAAAAAACGGCACACATTGAAGACGCAGGTGATAATTGAACGGAGTACCCTGCAAATCATCGATGTACAGGAAGCCAAAGGCAGCGGGCATGATTTCAAGGTATATAAAGATACTATTGGAAAAGGCATCAGCAATTCGATTCCGCTTGACGCTGACTCTGGATACCAGGGGATAGAAGAATACCATCCGAACAGTTTTATTCCGATAAAGTCGAGTAAAAACCATCAACTGACCGAAGAGGAGAA
>JAIRLK010000298.1 GCA_031259515.1 Treponema sp.
TCCCTGCATAACTCGCAGGCAAACCGTACTACCCGGGTGAAGTTTTCCGGGGTAAGCCGGAGGATGCTGTCCGCCGGGCTGTTAAGCGTCCGCCAGGTTTCGGGGATAAACCGCCTGAAGGGGGGAGCCGCTTCCCGGCTTACCAGGGCCTCTGCAAAGCCGCTCTTGTGCTTGAGGGCGGCGAGCCGGGCGGCCTCATGGCCAGGAAGTACCGTTAGGGTTTGTGCGGCTATGCCGGCCCTGAGAAAACCCGCATCGTCCGAAAAAGGGGTAGGGGCCAGAAGCACTTTTTCCATGATAAGATACCGGCAGGTTTTCAGCGCGTGGTTCCGCAGCCATTGGACCTGTTGCCTGGTTCTGGCTATCCCCATACCCTCTTCATCCTTCATAAGGTGATCCGTGGTGGTGGAAATGACGAGGGTGTCCCCCGCGCCGCAGGCGTCAAAGATATAGAAGCGGTTTTTCCCCAGCCCGGCATCTCGGAGGGATCGCGCCAGAGTGTAGGAACCCTGTTTCCGTATGCCTTCGCCCGGTGAAAGCTCCTCCTTATCGGTGAAAATGATAAGCCAGTTTCCCTTTCCGTTTTCCCTAAGCTTCTGGGCCGTTTCCGTTAGAATGAAGACGGCGGCGCTGTTGTCGTTGGCCCCGGGGCTGCCCGCCGCCCGGTCATAATGGGCGACCAGGACCGGTTTGGGCAGCCCCACCGCTCCGTATCCCTGGGGAAACACAAAGACATGGCGGTTTCCCGCGATGTCTGCTGTTCTGTGGGGTAGACGGGCTTCTTCAAGGAGAGAGATGAGGATGCCCAGACGGTCCGCTCCGGGGGCGATAAATTCCCTGAAACGGCCATAGGGCCCGTTTTCCACTATAGCCTCATTGCCTCAAAAGCAAGATGAGGGGCTGCCAGTTCGTTCTGGGCTTGGATGATGAGGAGTTCCCGGCTTTCCGCCATGTACGTGGCTTCCATAATACCGAAGATGGACCCTGCGGTAAGCTCCAGGGTACGCTTGATGTCCCGGGTTTCCAGATAACGGGACAGGAAGAGGGCGGTGGTAACGTCCCCGGACCCGGCCATGCCCGCGCCGAAGGGGAGTTCCGGGGTACGGATGCGGTAAACCGAGGAGCCGTCGGAAGCCAGCATGTCGATGTGCTTTTCTGGGGCGTCGTCTCCCCGGTAACTAGTAACCAGCACTACTTTGGGGCCTATGGCGTGGAGCGCCGCGACGGCCCTGCGGGCTTCCTCCAAATCCGCGGTTTTGATCCCCGTAAGGGCCTCAAGCTCGAACTGGTTGGGGGTTACGATGTCCGCCAGGGGGACCACCTGGCTCTTGAAGATCTCCGGTATGCCGGGCTTAACGTAAAACCCCCGTCCTACATCGCCCATGACCGGATCGCAGCAGTAGATGGCCTTAGGAGCGGCCTTTCGCACCCGGCCTACGGCATCCAATACCGCCCGGCCCACCGCAGCGTCTCCCATATAGCCCGAAAGAACCGCCTCGCATTGGCCGAGGACCCCCCGGTCGGCGATGCCTTCCACCAGTTCTCCCGCAAGGTCCGTTTCCAGGACCCTGCCGCGCCAGGCGCCGTAGCCGGTATGATTGGAAAATTCCACCGTGTTGATGGCCCAGACCTCCCGGCCCAGGCGCTGAAGAGGAAAAACCGCCGCGCTGTTCCCCGCATGTCCGTACACGACATGGGATTGAATGGATAAGATTGCCATTGTTTGTTGTCCTCCGTAACTTAATTAACCCGTTACTTAACGTTTAAAACGCCGGGGATGATTGAATAAACGGTTCAGAAGGGCTGCCAGGGAGGGCAGTATTTTCCCACGGGTCTGGCCATATTTGACGCTGAAATCCCTGGCTGCATCGGACAGAGCATAATGAACCCCATACTTTTTCTTCAAAAAGTCCCAATGTTTCACCAGCCACACATACAGATCGCTTGCCGTCCGGTCAGGAAACTGAACCAGCAGCCATTCTTTCCTGATGATGCTGATTATCGGCTCATAAACCTGAGTATACCAGGAGAGCAGCGCCTTTTCAAAGGGGATTTCCCCGGCGACATTTTGGTTCATAAAGTATTTATGCCCCAGGATGTGGTTGTAGATCGTGTCATACTGGCCGGGGATACTAAAGTCCAGGTCCTGGCAGCCGGTGAGTTCCCCAAACCGGGTCTTTTCGTAGAACAGCTTCTTTTCATACTGAATGACTGCCATACGCAGATCTTCCGCCGTCATGGAGGGGTTAATGGAAATTTCCGTGGAAAGGCTGGTAACCTCCGCGTCGATAATTTCCACCCCCTGGGTCCTGGCTACGGACACCCGGTGGTTCCCGTCCCGGACAAAGTAGACCCCGCCTATCTCGTAGAGCTGAATAGGCGGCAGGATGATGTCCTTGATTCGGGCTTCATCCACCCGGGTCCAGCGGGCTTTAAGATGATCCGCGTTGGGAAGGAAAAATTTGTTGAAATCCCGGTAACGGCCCTCGCTCCCTACGATGAAGTTGATAGGCACCATCTGCATACCCCGGTAGGTTTCGTTTTTGGGTTTAAGGATTTCTTTAACATCGTATAATGAAAGGAGCTTGTTTCTGCCGGTATTCAGAAAATGCTGAATCTGGGAAAGAAGCGCCCTTCCTCTGGCCCGGTTAAAATCGTCCGAGGCCTGCATTTTTGCGTGATCAGTCATGAAGCTCCTCCGGTATCAATGACATAGTGACTGTAGGCATTCAACACCAGGGTATCCAGGTATTTGGTAGCCCGGACATCTGAAAGGTCATAGAGGTGTATATGCCCATGGATTAGGTATTTGGGTTTAAAGACCTTCATGAACCACAGAAACGCCTTAAACCCCCGGTGGCAGGGATCGCTTTTATCATGAATTCCCAAAGGCGAAGCATGGGTCAGAAGTATGTCCAGGTAGCGCCCCCGGAAAATCCGGTTTATCAGCAGGCCGGGAATCAGCTTGAAGACGGCCCACCGCATCTGAAAATCGGTGTATTGATTCTCCCCCCGGTTGTATCGCCGGGAACCTCCAAGCCCGGTTATGATAAGCCCCCCTTCCCGGTGTATCTTGAAGCCTACATGAACGGCCCCTGAACCGTAATGCGGCTGGATTACATCGTTCCAACTGCTAATGTCCTTATTGGCAGCATAATAATGGTATTCTTCCAAGTTATGGTTGCCGAAAACAAACAAGAGCGGCTTATTAAGCGATGAAACAATGAATTCCAGATAATCCATGGGCAGATCCCCGGCGCTCAGGACAAGATCAACATCCGCGAACCGGTCTTTGATAGCGGAAGAATAAACCAGGGGATCTATTTGATCCGATACACAGAGAATTTTCATTCCGATATCGTATGTTCCAGCAGTTTGCTGCGCCCCGCGCATAAAATCCCAAAAAACCGCCGGTTAAGCGGTTTTTTACCGTGCAAACTGCCATCGAACCACAGGTTCGCAGGAGCCCGATAATCGGGATTTTTGTGGTACAAAGTACCGCAAAAAACCACAAGTACCGCAGGCTCCCCGTCGTTTAATGTATACATTCCGGTCAAATCCCTCAGAAGGTATGATAAAATTACAATAAAATGTTCGGGGAAGTAAACCCCCGGCTAA
>JAIRLK010000365.1 GCA_031259515.1 Treponema sp.
GGAGGTTCCTCCTGCGGCGGCGGGGAACTCCCGCAGGAGATTCCCCCCATCAAAATCAACAACCCGCATAATGTGGCCAAAATAAACCCTTTTTTCATAGGCCGTCCTCCACAACATCTCGATATATCATATTTCTAATATCACCTTTCTATACACCGAAAATCCACAACAATATTACATTTACCCCTAAATGTGGGAAAAAGGCCGCAAATTTGCCTCCAAAATCCAGTTCTTTCTTGAAATTCCCCAAGGATATGTCTATATTCTATACCTATATTAATATTAAAGACTATTTCAAAAACGCCGTCAATAAGTAAAAGATCGGGGTTTTTTATCGTGGAGGTTTTTTATGCCGGACATTACGTTTGATATCTTAAAACATTACGGCGCCGTCTCCGAAGACAGGAACGGCTGGAAAATGGAGCTGAACCTGGTCTCCTGGAACGGACGAACTCCTAAATTCGATCTCCGGGACTGGGCGCCGGATCATGAAAAAATGGGTAAAGGCGTTACCTTTACCCGTGAAGAAGCCGGGACCCTGGCGGAACTCCTGAAAACCGCCCTTAATTAAAGAGCGGCCTGGCTAGATAATAGCCGCAGGAGCGCGTCAATTTCCCAGAATCCTTGATGTACCGTACCGTATACTGGCTATCGCCCTTTGCGCCATCTTATCACAGCGTTCGTTGAAACGGTTGCCGAAGTGGCCTTTGACCCACTTCCATTGAATAGAATACCGGTGCGTTATCACGTCAAGACGCTGCCAAAGGTCCTTGTTTTTGACCGGGGTTCTATCGCTGGTTCGCCATCCGTTTCGCTTCCATAAAACAATCCACTCGGTCATGCCCTTTTGAACGTACTGTGAATCGGTGTGAACAATTACCTCCTTTGAGGCCAGGTTCAGTTTGGAGAACATCTCCAGGGCGTTGAGCGCCGCCGTCAGTTCCATCCGGTTGTTGGTGGTGTCCGGTTCAGCGCCCCATTTCTCCACAATGATTTCCGTGTCCGTGTCCCGCTCCCTCATGATCAGATACGCCCAACCTCCGGGTCCTGGATTTCCCGCACAACCGCCGTCGGTATAAATATGTATATCCATCGCCGTTCCTGCCTTTTCATCCGGTGTCCCGCTAACAGCGGATAACAGACTCCCCTGTTCCCGATAGGGCGGGGGCGAAAAGGGCATCCGCAAAGGCATCGAAGTCCAAGAGATACTGGCCGGCGGTTCCGGTTTCGATGAGCCGCCCGCCCAAAGGAGCGGCTACGGTAACTTTTCCAGGGATGTCATCGAACATATTGAGATGATTCGGAAGGGGATAATCTACCAGAAGAGATTCTCTGAGGGGAGCGTCGGCCCGCAACGCATACTGTTTTGAACAATCAAGCACACCCATCCGCAACTTTTCCATAAAAACGCCTCTCGGAAATAAAATTTTCCCTGCTATATCATATCAAGTCATTATACCAACGCATCAATGAATACCAGGGGAATTCATAAGAAGATACTACATCGCTAAAAAAAGCAATAGTCTCAGGGTATGTATGAAAGAACTATTGGTTGAGCCGGTTCCAAAACTAATTGACTGTGCGCTAAACGCGCACCGTGCGAACCTCCGGTTCAATGGAACCGGCTCTTGCAGTTTTCAGGCTAAAGCCTTTTCGCTCCCCATCGGCTCATTGAGTGAGGGGCCGCCGACCCCTTCCGGGCTAAAAGCCCCTTCATTCCGCCGGCTGCGGCAACGAAGCTGCTGACGCCTTCCCCCGCAGGCAACTGGATAGTTAGGAGTATTGCGCTATTATTGCTTTATCTGAACAATTTTTTTATTGACTTTTTTTATTCCCTCTGAGTATTTTATAGGTGTTCCCTATTTTGAAAATTGAAGGGGAACTAATCCATTTCATACTAAACCGGTGCGTTCGCGGACAGGAGCGGGTCCTGATTTTTCCCGAAAACCCGGTAATAAAGAGGAGAAAAAGAATTATGGCGAAACAGTTATTGTTCAACGAAGATGCCCGGCGCAAATTACTTTCCGGGGTTGAGCAGATCTCCAAGGCGGTAAAGGTTACCCTTGGCCCCAAGGGGCGGAATGTCCTTCTGGACAAAAAATTCGGCGCCCCTACCGTAACGAAAGACGGCGTTTCTGTCGCAAAAGAAGTGGAACTGGAAGACCCGTACGAAAATATGGGCGCCCAGCTTCTGAAAGAAGTGGCGACCAAGACTAACGATGTGGCCGGTGATGGTACCACCACCGCTACGGTCCTGGCGTATTCCCTGGTCAAAGAAGGGCTCAAGTCCGTAGCCGCCGGGATGACTCCCATAGAACTGAAGCGGGGCATCGACAAGGCGGTAGAAATCGCCGTGGAAGAAATCAAGAAAAACGCCAAGGAAATCAAAGACAAAGAGGAAATCTCCCATGTCGCTTCGGTTTCCGCCAACAACGACACTGAAATTGGAAATACCATAGCCGACGCCATGGAAAAAGTCGGCAAAGACGGAGTTATCACGGTAGAAGAGTCCAAAACTATGGATACTTCCATCGAATTTGTGGAAGGTATGCAGTTTGACCGGGGCTATATCTCCGCCTACTTTGTTACCGACCGGGATACCATGTCCACGGTTTACGAAGACGTGTACATCCTCATCCATGACAAGAAGATCTCTTCCATGAAAGACCTCCTTCCCCTTCTGGAGAAGGTCGCCCAGAGCAGCAAGCCCCTCCTCATCATTGCTGAAGATGTGGACGGCGAAGCTCTCTCCACCTTGGTTCTGAACAGCCTCCGGGGTACTCTGCGCACGGTGGCGGTTAAGGCGCCCGGCTTTGGGGATCGCCGTAAGGCCATGCTGGAAGACATCGCCATCCTTACCGGCGGCGAAGTGATCACCGAAGAACTGGGCATTAAACTTGAAAACACCGACATTTCCCAGCTCGGCAAGGCCAAGACCGTCAAGATCGACAAGGACAACACCACCATCATCAACGGCGCGGGCAAGCCCAACGAAATCAAGGACCGCATTGCCCAGATCAAGGCCCAGATCGAGGACACCACCTCCGACTATGACCGGGAGAAGCTCCAGGAACGGCTGGCCAAGCTGGCCGGCGGCGTGGCGGTGATCAACGTCGGGGCCGCTACGGAAGTAGAACTGAAAGAGAAGAAGCACCGGGTCGAAGACGCCCTGTCCGCAACCCGGGCCGCCATTGAGGAAGGCATAGTAAGCGGCGGCGAGGTTGCCCTTATCCAGGCCGCCATTGCCCTGGACAAGGCCGACATCTCCGGTTGCACCGATGACGAGAAGCAGGGCTTCAAGATCGTCAAGCGCGCCCTGGAGGAACCCATACGCCAGATCGCCGAGAACGCCGGCCTCGACGGCGCGGTCATTGCCGACCGGGCTAAGGGAGAGAAGAAGGGCGTGGGCTTCGACGCCGCCAAGCTGGAATGGGTTGACATGGTAAAGGCCGGTATCATAGACCCCGCCAAAGTTACCCGGTCCGCTTTGCAGAACGCCGCTTCTATCGCCAGCCTCCTCCTTACCACCGAATGTGCCGTTACGGACATCCCAGAGAAGAAGGATGCTCCCCCTATGCCCGGCGGCGGCGGAATGGGAGGCATGGACTACTAA
>JAIRLK010000120.1 GCA_031259515.1 Treponema sp.
CAAAAGATCGCCTCTTTCTTCGGCCTTGCTGTCGCCAAAAAGGGCTACGGGCAGGAGAACGCGCCGGGCCTCTGCTGGGACGACCTTGTATTTACCGGGAAGAGCGGGCCGGCCCTTACACGGGTGGTAAAGAGCGAGGTGCTTTTCGCCAAACTGGAGAATGATTTTATCGCCGCCCTGCGGGAGCGGTATTCCGGAAGCCAGAAGGAACGGGAAGCGGCAAAGACCGGTAACGCATCAGGCGGCGGCGCGGCAAAGGCCGCAGCGGACAAGGCCGCAGGGTTTGCGGAGACGCTTGACCTCCGTGCGGCGCAAATAGTGAAGATAGAGAGGCACCCCAACGCGGAGAAACTCTACATCGAGACGCTTGATATTGCCGGGGAGGAGCGGATCATCGTTTCGGGGCTGGTTCCCTATTACCGGGAGGAGGAACTGCTCAACAAACGGATCATTGTCGCCTATAACCTTAAACCGGCAAAACTGCGGGGCGTGGAAAGCCGGGGAATGCTGCTCGCCGCCGAAGCGAAGAGGGAGGACGGCTCCCTTGTCGTGGAAGTTCTCGATGCAGGCGAAGCCCCCACCGGAACCCGCGTCGTCCTTGCCGGAGACGGGGAGGGCGCGGCTCCTCCGGCGGAAATCAGCGCCGATGCCTTTTTCAGCGTCCCCCTTGCGGTCAAGAACAGCATCGTTGTCTCGGACGACAGGCCCCTCACCCTAAACGGCGTTCCCGTCCGCACACGCTTTGTGGAAAACGGCGGCGTACATTAAAAGTGAGGAGGGAGAAGGGAGGAGTTAGGAGTGTTGTTGTTTGGGGGCCGCGCGGACTTCCGGGAGAGCGGCGCGGACTTTGAATGCGGGCGGCGCGTAAAGCGAAAGCGGCGAGGCCGGAGCGGGCAAAGCCTGCGCGCCCCGGATGTTATCCTTTAAGTCCCGTGGTGGCGACTCCCTGCACAAAGTAACCCTGTAGTGAAAGGAAAATAAACAGCACCGGGATCAGGGCGACCACGCTGGCCGCCATGATCAGGCCGTATTCGCTTGAATACTGGGAAATGAACATTCGTAAGCCTATCTGTATAGTTTTTAGTTCCGTCCGGGTCAGGTAGATCATGGGCCCCAGAAAATCGTTCCAAGTGTTGACAAAGGTGATGATCGTCAGAGTTGAAATGGCGGGCTTGGACAGGGGGAGCATGATCCGCAGCCATATTCCGTATTCCGAAAGGCCGTCAATCCAGGCCGCTTCCCGCAGTTCGTCGGGGATGTTTTCGTAAAACTGTTTCATCATAAAAACCCCAAAGGCGGAAAACGCCTGGAGAAAGATAATGGAAAGATGGGTGTTGTTCAGGCCCATAGCCCGCATCATGATAAACTGGGGAACCATGTAAGCCTGCCAGGGAACGGCAATGGTGGCGATATACCCCAGAAAGAGGCCCCGTCTGCCGGGGAAACGGAGTTTCGAGAAGGCGTAGGCGGCAAAGCTGGAACTGAGAAGCTGTAGGATAGTTACGATTACCGAAAGTTTTACCGTGTTGGCGATAAAAGTCCCCAGGGGAATCTTTGTCCATATATCCGAATAATTTTGCCAGCGGGGAGCTTCAGGTATCCACTTCATGGGAAAGGTAAACACATCCTTGTTTAATTTTAAGGATGATGACAGCATCCAGACAAAGGGAATCAGCATACAAAAGGCGATAAGCGCAAGAAAAAGGTAAATGAAAAAAACCGCGAGGGGCCTCCTTAGCCCTCCCCCCTCCGGCGCGGGGCTTTTGTCTTTTACGGTAAGTGATGCCGCAGGTGATGCTGTAAGTGATGTTATAGAAGTGATAACCGAAGTGATAATCGACACTCTTGCCATAATCGCCGCCTTGTTATCCCAACTTTTTCTCGCCCCGGAACTGGATCAGGGTGATCCCCAGAACCAGCGCGAAGAGAACCATTGCGATGGCACTGGCATACCCGTATTCAAGGGAACGGAAAGCGGTATTGTATATTTGATATACCAGAACCCTGGTAGTATTGGTCAGTTGATTGTCCCCCCCGGCAAAAATATTGATGAAAATATCGTAGACCTTAAAGGAACTGATAATAAGCATCATCAATATAAAAAAGGTCGTAGGGGCAAGCTGGGGAAGCGTTACGTGGAAAAAACGCTGCCACCCATTGGCGCCGTCAAGGCTTGCGGCCTCGTACAGTTCCTGATTTACCCCCTGAAGTCCCGCCAGGTATATCACCATGTAATAGCCCATGTTTTTCCATACGCTGAAAAAAATAACCGTGGGGATGGCCCAGTTCCGGTCCGCTGCCCAGCCGGGGAGTTTCTCGACGGGGATTCCGGTTAGGGCGTTTAACAGGCCGTTCACCGGCCCTCGTGTGGGGCTGAAAATAAAATTCCACACCGCCGCCACCGCCACCAGAGAGGCCACGTAGGGGAAAAAAGAAACGGTCCTAAAGAAATTTCTTCCCCGCACCTTCTGGTTCAAGAGAATCGCGAGAAAGAGGGAACAGGCCAGGGTCAGAGGCACGACCCCGCCCGTGTAGAGAATCGTATTCCACAGGGACCGCAAAAATATCTGGTCGTTAAAGAGACGGATAAAATTTTCCCAGCCAAAAAATTCGATGGGGTTTGCCCCGTCCCATTTCAGGAAAGAGAGAACCAGGGCAAACCCCAGCGGAACCAGGGTAAACACCGCGAAGCCGATAAAATTCGGCGCGATAAAGCTGTAGGCTACCAGGGCTTCTTTTGTTTTTTTTGTCATTCATCATCCCTCTGGAGTGGAAGCGGAATTCCGGCGGCGGAATTTTCAGCCGCCCGCCGATTCTCTCGTTCCCTTACTTCCCCAGGATCTTTCCCACCCGGTCATTCATTTCCTGAATGCCTGCGGCGATGCCGCTGTTGCCGGTCATGATGCTGTCGTGGGCTTCGTTCAGGATTATCTCAATGTCCGCGCTTTTGTCGTGCATAGGCATTTCAAGGTAGGTTTTGTATACCCGCAGGGCTTCCCTGCTGGACTCGTCGGCGGGGAAACCGGAAATGGCGGTGATGGCGTTGATCACTTCCTGGTTCATGATTGCCGGGATGGTGCCCAGTTTGGCAAGTATGGCGGCGCCTTCGATACCGGAAACGAATTTCATAAAATCGAGGGCCGTTTCCTTGTTTTTGGAATTCCGGTTCACCGCCACGGAGGTAATGGTTCCCAGGGTTGTTCCCGCCTCAACCCCGTCGGGGTGGGGGTATTTTGCCAGGCCCCAGTTTACCGAGAGGGACTCTCCGGTTCTTATCTTGTCAATCTGGGTGGCGATAAACCAAGTGCCCATGTTGAGCATGGCGATCTGGCTGTTAAAGAAAGCGCCGGAGTAATGGGTTCCCGATGTTTTCAGGGCGGCGTAGCTCTGGACTATGCCGTCGTCCTGCTCTTTAATAACGCGCTCATAGTACGGAGTAAGAAAATCGTAATTTCCGTCCACGATAGTATTCCTGCCGTCCAGGATACCGAAAAGCTGGACCGCGCTCCGCCATGTGTGGTAATGGGCCCCGTAAATTTTATCGGCGCCGCTTCCCCGTGTAAGTCTCCGGGCCAGGGCATCGTATTCGTCCAGGGTTATGTCGTTGGAGGGATACGGAACACCGGCGGCATCGAAGTGATCTTTGTTATAAAAGATAAGCCAGAAGTCGCTGCGGAAAGGCAGCGCGTAAACTTCGCCATTTACCGCGATTTGCTCGGTAACGCCGTTGAAGAGGGCGGTGTCGATATTGTTTGCCGCGATAAACCCGTTCAAGGGTTCCAGGCGGTTCTGTTTTACCAGGTTCGCGTAGCCGGGTATGTCCTTGATACATAATACGTCGAGGTCCGCTCCCCCGGAAAGCTGGGTTCCCAGAACGGTCATGTAGTCGGCGCTGCCGAGGTCCACAGCTTCAATTTTTACCTGGGGATTTTTCGCTTCGTAAGCGTCGATCAGGGGCTTGTAATAAACCGTAAGATCATAATCCCAGATTGCCCATTTGACGGTGGTCTTGCCGCTCTCCGGGCCGCTTTCTTTTTTACGCTCGCAGCCCATAGACAAGAACACCATCCCAAAAACCAATACCAAAAAAACACTTTTTTTCATTACTTTCCTCCTAAAAAAATTATGATAACCAGCCGGGGTTTCCGAGGGTCTCTATATAAGTTCCTATTAATCTAAAACCGATTTTCAACAACTGAAAAGTTATTAAAGTACTGTTTTACACATTTATCTGGTACTCAGGTACTGTAGTGTGTAGTGGCGGGTTGATTGGACCAAACACCGGATAATTCCGAAGAAGAATAACCGCAGAGCACTGACTACTCATAATGGGTTTAACACCTGTTACTTGTTCCCCGATTGCCGCGCCGCATTGCGTTCTCCGGCAAACCAGCGTATACTACAACCATGGCCGGTATGTTCAAGGACACGCTTTTCCGTTCCCTCTTCAGCGACAAGAAAGCCTTCCTGTCCCTTTACAACGCCGTAAGCGGCGCGAATTACGGCGATGACACCGAGGTGTTATCAACACCCTCTCGGAAACCC
>JAIRLK010000186.1 GCA_031259515.1 Treponema sp.
GAAGTTTACCTTTGTCGGCCTATCATTGCCGGCCAAGGTACCTGTGCAAGGGATAGCCGGGGAAATCCATTTGGCACAGCCAAAAGATTGGAGCGGATAGCCCGGATTGCGGTGCTTCACGTTGCACATGCGTTCAAATTCATAAAAATGTGTTTCTAAATGTAAAATTGCTGTATAAAGGAAACTAACGGTTGACCTAAACAATATTTTCATTATTTATTAATCCGGCAGCCTCTTCTCCCGGGGCGGAGCCGCCGGCCAATTCCGCCGGTCCCACCCCGTTCCCGTTACTCTTTCAGCGGCATGATGCAGGTCTTGATGGGCGCGAATCCGTTGAACCCGACCGAGGCGTAGCTTGAGGTATAGGCCCCGGTAGAGAGGAAGTAGAGCCGGTCCCCTATCTTGAGGTCCACCGGGAGCCGGTATTTGTACCTCTCGTAGAGGATGTCCTGGCCATCGCAGGTGGGGCCGGCCAGGATCACCTCGGCCTCTTTGCCGCCGGGAACATCCTTGCTTGTTACGATGGGATATTTGATGGCTTCGTCTATAGTTTCCAGGAGGCCGTTGAATTTGCCCGTGTCCAGGTAGACCCAGCGGTTCAGGGCGGTGTTGTTTTTCCGGGAAACCAAGACTACCTCGGAGGCCAGAATGCCGCTGTTTCCCACCAGGGAGCGGCCCGGTTCCAGGATGATCCGGGGCAGGTCTTCTCCAAAGTCGTCAACCAGGTAACGCTTGATTTCCGCAGCGTACTCGCTCAGGGTGTTGGTAGGCTGGATATAGGCGGTGGGAAAACCGCCGCCCAGGTTAATCATGGAAAGGCGTATGCCTTCATACTCCTCCAGGCAGGAGAAAAGGTACTTGGTCTTGGCTATGGCGTCGTCCCATTGGCCTATGTCCCGCTGCTGGCTCCCCACATGGAAGGAGATGCCCAGGGGGACCAGGCCCCGGTCCCGGGCCATGATGATAAGATCGTAGGCCATGTCGGGGTGGCAGCCGAATTTACGGGAAAGAGGCCAGTCGGCGGTGGTGGAGTTTTCCACCAGGATACGGACGTAGATTTGGGAACCCGGCGCGGCGGAAGCGATGTTTCTCAGGTCTTCCTTGCTGTCCGTGGCGAACATCCTGACCCCTTTTTCGTAGAAATAGGCGACGTCCCCGGCTTTTTTGATGGTGTTGCCGTAGGAAAGCCGCTCAGCCTGGATGCCCAGGGAAAGAACCATATCCAATTCCGGACGAGAAGCAAGATCGAAGTTGGAGCCCATGCCGGCAAGCAGGGATATGATCTCCGGAGCCGGATTAGCCTTTACAGCATAGAAGATTTCGCTGTACGGAAAAAACCCCCGCAGGCGCTGATAGTTCAATTCTATCGTCTTGGGGTTAATGACAACATAGGGAGTTTCCAGGTCTTTGGAAAACGCAAGAAACTCCCGCCAGTCCTCATCGGAAATAAATTCATCCCTATTGATCATAGCAGGCCCTGCCTTGTCCTGAAAGTATATTGCTATTGAGCGAAAAAAATACTAGCACATTCAGGATTTGTATGCTAGGGCCTGTTCATACTATGAAAAGTAAACCTAAAAACACTAAGCAGTAATACTACTCTGTAATTTTTACGCCATTTTTTCCTTTAACATAATTTTTATTTTCTTTTTTCCTGTCAATAGGAATACTATTCGACGGATCCGCTGGCTAAAGCCGAAGGTCCTCAAAAAACGAAGAATCCCTTTGCTCATTTCAGCGGACCACGGCTTCCGAGACAACTTCTCCCGAGGAGTTGTATGCTTTTACCGGGTTGTTGGGATCGGAAAAACGCCGGCCGCGATGATAGAACACATAACGGTAGGTTCCCGGAGGCAGGGGAAGAACCAGGGAGTAGAGTTCCGGCGCGATCTCCCGCAGTTCGTACATAAACGGGTCCCAGCCGTTAAAATCCCCGGCTACCGTAACGGTTTCTCCGGAAGGAGCCCGGTAGGTAAAACTGAAGGTTCCCGGCGGGCTGTCAAAGGCGGCAGGGGTTTGCCGTATTTCCGGAAAAATTACCACCGAGCGGTAAATGCCCGAGCGCTCGTCCATACGCCGCAGGGGGTTCAGAGGGTCCACGGTCCAAAGACCGTCGATGATAAGGCGGTACTCCAGTTCCCGCTCTCCCGGTGGAAAAGGATGGGCGTAGAACAGAATGCCCGAATCCTGGTACAGATCGGCGTCACCTTTTTTCGGGTTTGCGGCTTCCGGATCATCCCGGACCTTCATGAGTTTTTGAAACCAGTAAACTTTGGCAAATCCCTCGTGGGCAAAAGCGATCCCAACGCTCCGGAAGCGGGAGGGCGCGGTGAATAACACGCCATTGTCCAGAAATTCCGGCTTTCCCGGCGCCTTCAGCCTTAAAAGATGGTCGATAAATTGATATGACTCTGTATCCAACGCCCCAATAGTGCCGATAATAAACACAAGGAACATCGGTATGATAAATCGCTTCATATATCCTTTACAATTATCGGATGATATTCCAATATCTTAATTATGCCTTCGCTACAGCAACTTAATGAGTTTAAAACGTCTTTTTGCAATATCGGGAATGAACTCGCCGTCCTTGCCGAACAGCATAGCCCTTACAACGACCTCCCTCTTCCCGAATCCGAGCCCGCAAGCCCGTCCTCCTTTGATGTTCCCGCCGCCGGCTCCGTTCCGACCGGCACGGACGACTTCCCATCCGCATTGGACCTAGACAGCTTAGGAGATTTTCCTTCGGAGGATTTTGCCCCTTCCGATGATTTCGGGGGGAGTTCCCCGGCGGACGAAACGCCGGGTCCCGATAGTATAGACGACTTCGACTTTGACGATCTCCTGAACACCCTGCCCGAGGATCTTCCGCCGGCCCTGGAACCAGAAAGCGCTCCTGAAAGGCCCGCTCCGGAAGAAACCGCGCCGGAGGTTCAGGTCCCCGGCGAAAGCGGCGGCGATTTCGCCCACCCCGAAGACGCCTCTTCCGGTCTGGCTGAGGATAGCGGGAAAGGGGAAAAAGAGGAACCGTCGAAAGATTCTTTTATGGAGAATTCGTCCCCTGACGAGTTTTCTTCTCAGGATTTTTCACCCGGGGATTTTGCCGCTGAGGATTCTTCTTCCACTGGCCCTGCTTCCGATGGTCTTCCCTCTGAGGAGTTTGCTTCCGATGATTTTGCCGCTGAGGATTTTTCCGCGGATATGGACTTCGGGGACAGCGCCCTGTCCGCGGATGCCGCCAGCGGCGGGGAAGAAGGCGGGAATACGGACGCTTTTGAGGCGGATGATTTTTTTGACGGCGATTTTCAGACGCCGCCCCCCGATTTGGACGCAGGGACAGGGGATCAGCTCCCGGAAGTCAAGGCGGGGAGCGGGGACTTCTCTCCATCGAACCTGAATCTTTCCCAGGATGATGAGTTTTCCCCGCCTAAGGGTAAAACAGAGGAAGCCGCCGGGACTGACGAAAAAGCTGCCTTTGACCGCTTTAATTTGGGGGACGGGGCTGCCGGGGTCAAGACTGAAGCGGACGGACACGGGACCGGCGGGAGCCTTTCGGACCTTGACGATTTTTCTTTACCCGGCATAGATGATATTTTCGATACCAGCGGCAAATCCCTTGCGGCGGCGCCTAAAAAGCTGGAAGACATCGTTCTTTCGGAAGAAGATATGGCCCGGCTCCAGGAAACCCTCGCGCGTTACCCCCTGAACCTCCGGGTCGCCTGTGAGGAGATCATCGTGGACCGGGGCGCTGCGGTGGAGCAGATGGACGCCCTGATAAAGCTCATCGTCAGGGGAGGAACGCCGAAAGAGGCGGCGGCGCTGGCGGGCAAGATACTGGACAAGTCCATTCCCATTCCCAAAGGTTTCGAGAAGAAAACCGGCGAGGCCCTGGAAATAGAACAGAGAACCTTCTCGTATGTGTTCTTCCGGAAATTCCTTCCGATTCTGCGTATTTTCCTGCTCGCGGCCCTTACGGCGGCGTCTCTGTCGTATTTGGCCTGGCAATTCATCTATATTCCTATCCATTCCGAATCAATTTACCGCCGGGGTTACGAACGAATCGCCGCTGGTGAGTATGAACGGGCGAATGAACGGTTCAGCGAAGCCTTTTCTTTACGCCGGGTAAAAAAGTGGTTTTACCGGTATGCCGAGGCGTTTAGAGATGAGCGGCAGTACCTCTATGCCGAAGAAAAATACGATGAACTCCTCCGCTACTACCCACGGGACCAGAAGGGCGCCCTTGATTACGCCAACCTGGAAACCTATTACCTGAGAAACTATTCCAAGGCTGACCGTATCATCAGGACCAATATTCTGGATTACCGTATGGACGATCAGGAAGGGCTCATGGCGCTCGGGGACAATAACCTGGCCTGGGGAGAGGTCGATCCTGCCCGGTACGAGAACGCCCGCCAAGCTTATGCCCGGCTGCTGGAGCGTTACGGCTGGCGGGATCCTATCGTGGAGCGTATGCTTCTCTACTTCATCAGGACCGATAACCTGGGAGAAGTGATCCCCTTGCGGCAGATCCTGGCCGGCGATTCACGGAAAAAGGTATCTCCCGCCGTTTTGTCGGAGTTGGGGGGGTATCTATTGAATAAACAGCTTGAGGAGGTCCGGGGCGTCCCGGATGCGAACGTCGCGCGGATCGAGGGGGTCAAAGACATTCTCATCAGAGCGGGTCAAGGCGATCCTGCCCTGCCTGAACCCCGGTATCACCTGGCCCGTTACTACAACCATTTCGGCAGCATTGATGAGGAACGGGAAGCGCTGGAATCGGCGCTGACGGCCTTTGACGCCGCCCGGGAGGAATCCCCCCGGCGCACAGCCTATCGGATTGACGCGGAACGCCGCTTTGCCCAGGTACTCGCCAATGCCCGGGAGTTCTTTTCCGCCGAAGAGCGGCTCATCAAAGGCATAGGCATCTACGAAGATGCCTTGAACCGCCGCCTCCTTACCCGTTCCCCCGAGTACGGGCGGCTCTATGCGGACCTGGGGGACATCGAATACTTCACCAAGTCACGGGACATGGACCGGGCCCTGGAGTACTACCGCCAGGCCGAACTGAGCGGATGGGCGCCGCCGGAGATTCAGTACCGCATGGGGGCCGCCCACTACCACCTGCGGCAGTGGGAAAACGCCCTGGACCGGTTCTTTACCGCATCAGCGGAATTGCCCCTAAACCGGCGGCTCCTTCACGCACTGGGCAACGTCTCTTACCTGCGCGGCAACTACTTCGCCGCCCAAGGGTACTACCGCCGCCTTCTGGACATCCTGGAAGCCGAGCGGTCCCGGTTCCCCATGCTGTCTCCCAACGAGAGGCCGGACCACATGGAATTGGCCGAGCGCCTCATGGTCGCCCGGAACAACATGGCCGTCGCCCTGGAAGCCCTGACCGATCGCACCAGCGAGCAGCGCTATCGGACCGAGGCCATGGCCTTCTACGCCGAATCCGCCCGCGCCTGGGACGCCCTGACCAGGGACCCGAACACCATGATCCGCTCCACCAGCGTCAACCTGGGGTTCCTCAACTCCCGAAACATCCTCCATCCCCAGACAGGCTACGAACCTCAGCTTTTCAATCAAATCGACAAGGATGTATTGGAACCCTCTTCCTGGGAGGCCCTTTCTCCCCCGGACTACCGGCTTTCGGATTGAAGCATGGCTTCAATTCGAAAATTGGGCGTTCTGGCTCCCGGCTTCCTCAAGGCTTATCGGGTTATGTTACACTGAAAGTTTCATGGGTGTTTTGAAGTTTCACGTACTTTAAGGAATTAGCTTTGAGCCGCGAAGGGATCGAACCTTCGACCCGCAGATTAAGAGTCTGCTGCTCTACCAGCTGAGCTAGCGGCCCAAAAAACAAGGGATACCTTACCGCCCGCCTACAAAAGGGCCTTTTTCGTATCCTGAAAAACAGCATACAGGAAATCGAAAATCCTTTCAATACCCTTTGCCCTTTTTTTCCCTTTTTTCGCAATACCCGGCATTTTTTAGGAACCGGTGAAGTTGTGAAGGGCGATCCGCAAAGTATGCCGCTACGCGGTTTTTAGTAACCGCGTCAATCCAGGCCATGAGGGAGGAATCCATCGAGATTGTGTATTTCCGGGTCTCGTGCCAAGGAACAAGGAGGACATTTCTATTGGTCGTTGACAGTTATTCACAGCACTCTTGACATAATAACTCATAAAATTTAGAATATTTTTCTTTACAGCTTAATAGCGTATTCATTACGGAATCCTAAGAGCCTGTTGCACGGGTGATTTTTTTGCTCAGGCGCCTTTGGCGCCCTTCATGCAAAAAATTCCGATAACGGGGCTCCAAAGACCGAGGAAATGAGTGATTTTACGCATTTCGAGACTCCGGTGGTTAAAGCCGTAAGGCTAAGAGTACCTTTGAGGTTATTTATATCTCAATGTTCAGAGGCGGCTTACGGTTGGTTGAATGAGTTAAATTATCGAAAGTTAAATTTATGTCAAAGAGGATAAGAGTTTAAGATGAACAGGTGGTATCAATCAGCACTATTGGGCGTTATGCTTTTTTTTTGTACTCTATCGCTGATCGCGCAGGAAGGCGGAGCGCCGCCGGCGGAAGATAGGAACACCCAACTTGCCCGTTCCAATCCCGATTATCTGGTAACTGCGGGGGATGTCTATACCTTGGCGTATAACGCTAACGGCGCTCCCGTAACCTATATGATTACTGTTGACAGCAGTTACCGTATACGAATATCCAACCTGGGGATAATTAACGCGGCGGGAAGGACCTTCCGGCAATTAAAGGCCGACGCGGAAACCATCGTTTCCAATAACTATCCCTTAAGCGGGGTCCAGTTGGTTCTTACCCAGCCGGGGGTTTTCAGGGTTTTTGTGAAGGGCGAGGTACAAACCGCGACAGAAATCTCAACCTGGGCGCTGGCGCGGCTTTCCTCGCTTACCGGACACATGACCGCCTATGCTTCCATCCGGGACATTACAATCAAATCCAGCAACGGCCAGGTACGGAACTACGACCTCTTTAAAGCGGACCGCCTGGGAGATTTGAGCCAGAACCCCTATCTTCGTCCGGACGATGAAATCACCTTTAACCGTCTTGAGCGGCGGGTAACTATCAACGGCTCGGTGGAACGTCCCGGCGGTTATCAGATCCTTCCCGGCGAAAACCTCAAGGACGTGATAGAAACCTATGGCAATGGATTTACCCCCTTGGCGGATAAAACCCGCATGGAACTGGTACGGTATCTAGGAAGCGATTCCATTTCCGGGGACCGGATGCTTCTGAAAGAATCGGATGTTGATGCAAATTATATTCTACGGAATTATGATGTCATTACTATCCCAAGTATTGCCGATACCCGGCCGGTGGCAACGGTAGATCGCCTGGAACGCCGGATCACGGTGGAGGGGGCGGTCAGGCGGCCCGGTACTTATGACCTCTTGCCTAACGAAAATCTTCGGGATTTGATAGAAACCTATGGGGATGGATTTATTCCCCTGGCGGATCCCTCCAGAATAGAAATCGTCCGGTATGTAAACAGCAATGCTACATCGGGGGATAAAATAGCTATTGGGGAAGCGGAAATAGCCGCTAACTACCCTCTGGAGAATTACGACTCGATTTTTATCCCGACGATAGTTTCGTTACGGCCGGTTTTCTTTATAGAAGGGGCCATCAAAAATACGAACGAGAATGTAACCGGACCGTCGGCTTCCTTCCGGGAAGTCGTCAGCTTCAACAGCGGCGAGACCTACTCTTTCGTGGTACGGAGAAACGCCAGGTGGTTTACGGCGGAGTCTGATACGGCAAACGCCTACATAGAGCGGGGTTCGGAGCGGATACCGATAAACCTGAACCGTATCTTGTATGACGCAAATTTCCGCAGCGAGGTTCTTATCGAAGAAAATGATTTACTGATAATCCCCTTCCGGCAGTATTTCGTAACGGTGGCGGGAGCGGTGGCGGTTCCCGGACGGTATCCCTACATCCCCGACCGTAACTGGGAGTATTACGTCTCCTTAGCGGGAGGTTTCATACCGGAGCGGAACGCCTCCGCCCGCGTAGAGATTCAGGATTTCAACGGAAAAACCTTAAAGAAAACCGACCTCATCAGTCCCGAAACAACAATCACCGCGGCAACCAACCACTGGCTCTATTACTTTAATCAAATTGCCCCGGTAGTAACGACCCTGTTATCAATAGGTTCCACCGTTCTCTCAATAATACTTATAACGCAGCGATGAATACGCCGGAGTTTGAAAGGCAGGAGAAGTCTCTCCCTCTGCGGGGTTCCGCCCCGCAAAGCCCCCGTTTGGAAGATAAAAATCCTTGTGTTTTTGAAATTCAGCGGGTATTATGTATTTACTGTTTCATCTTCATTTTTTGAAAATTCTTTTTTGATGGAGGTTCCGATGATCGAAGGAAGTACGGACATACAAATAAGCGGGAAGCTGCGTTATGGTATGGTTGGCGGGGGACCCGGAGCGTTTATCGGTGATGTTCACCGAAAGTCTATTGCCCTGGACGGCTTGGCTGAACTGGCCGCCGGGTGTTTTTCCCGATCCCCAGAAAAAACCCTGGAAACCGGTACGGCCCTGGCCCTGCCCCGGGAACGCCTCTATAAGACCTTTGAGGAAATGGCCGAGGCGGAATCCAAACGGCCGGACGCGATAGATTTTGTGGTGATAGTAACCCCCAACGCGGGCCATTATCCCGCTGCCAAGGCGTTTTTAAGCCGGGGCATCCCGGTGGTCTGCGATAAGCCCCTGACCATTGAGGCGGCGGAAGCGGAGGAACTTGCGGCCCTGGCAAAGAAGAACAACCTCCTCTTTGGTGTTACCTACACCTACACGGGGTTTCCGGCGGTAAAACATGCCCGGGAAATGATCCGCACGGGCGACATTGGCGGCATCATCTATGTAAACGCCGAATATCCCCAGGACTGGCTTATCACTCCCCAGGAAAAGGAAGGGAGCAAGCAGGCCGCCTGGCGGACAGACCCTGCGCTGTCGGGGAAATCCAACTGCGTGGGGGACATCGGTTCTCATATCGAAAACATGATCTCCTATGTGACGGGGCTCAAGATCAAATCCCTCTGCGCCAGGCTGGACCGGATACTCCCCGGACGGGCCCTGGACGACAATGCCACCATCATGGTGGAGTACGACAACGGCGCCAAAGGGGTTTACTGGTCCAGTCAGGTGGCCCTGGGGTACGACAACGCCCTTCAGTTCAGGATTTTCGGGACCAAGGGGGGCCTTGAATGGCGGGTGGAAGACCCCAACTACCTCAAGGTATCTCTTTTAGGCAAACCCCGGGTAACGCTTTCCCGGGGCCGGGACCTCCTGTACCCTCATGCCCAGTCCTATTCCCGTATTCCTTCGGGCCATCCGGAAGGCTACTTTGAAGCCCTGGGGAACATCTACAAGACGTACATCAACGCCCTGATAAAACAGAAGGCGGGCCAGCCCCTTACCGAGGCGGACCTTGACTTCCCCAACGCGGAAAACGGTTTGGAAGGGGTACAATTCATTAGCAAATGTGTGGAAAGTTCCGAGAAAGGAGCGGTTTGGGTGGATCTTTAGAGGGTAACGCGGGTTTTCGCGGCCCTGAATATTTTAACGGATGGAGGAGATGAGTATGGCGCGGCCTGTTACTATTTTTACCGGCCAATGGGCGGATTTGGCCTTTGACGAGATGTGCGGAAAGATGAAGTCCTTTGGGTACGACGGCGTTGAGATTGCCTGTTGGGGGGATCATCTGGATCTGAAGAAAGCGGCGGAAGATCCCGCCTATGTGGAAGACCGCAAGGCTATCCTCGCAAAACACGGGCTTAAGACCTGGGCCATAGGGACCCACCTTGTCGGCCAGTGCGTCGGGGACCTATGGGACCCCCGGCTTGACGGCTTCGCGCCCCCGGCCCTGGCGGGCCAGAGCGGGAAGATCCGGGAATGGGCCATTGAGTACATGACGTACGCGGCAAGGGCGGCCAAAAACCTGGGCGTTCAGGTGGTAACCGGCTTTATGGGTTCCCCGGTGTGGAAGTACTGGTATTCCTTCCCCCAAACCAGTGAGCAGATGATCGACGATGCCTTCAAGGAAATTGTAACGCTGTGGACCCCCATCTTCGACGAATTCGACCGGCAGGGCATCAAGTTTGCCCTGGAAGTCCATCCCACGGAGATCGCCTACGATTACTATACTGCGGAACGGCTCTTGAAAGAGTTTAACTACCGGCCTACTCTGGGCTTCAACTTCGATCCCTCCCACCTGATTTGGCAGGGAGTAACGCCCCACATCTTTTGCCGGGATTTCAGCACATATATCTACCACGTCCACATGAAGGACGCGGCGGTTACCCTGGACGGCAAGGCGGGGATACTGGGTTCCCATATCGCCTTTGGGGACACCCGGCGGGGCTGGAACTTCCGGTCCTTGGGGCATGGGGACGTGGACTTTGAGAACATCATCCGGGAACTTAACGCGGCGAACTACCAGGGCCCCCTTTCGGTGGAATGGGAAGATTCGGGAATGGAGCGGGAATACGGCGCAAAGGAAGCCTGTGAGTTCGTGCGGAAGGTTGATTTCTCTCCCTCGAATGTAGCCTTTGACGACGCGTTAAAGTCATCATAAAGGAATCCATGGCGGCGACCCAAACCGGCGCGTCTCAGACTCAAACCGGGGATATTCTGGCGATTGAGAGTATCACTAAGCTGTTCGACGGGGTAAAAGTCCTTGATTCGGTCTCCTTCGGCATACGCCGGGGGGAGATCATGGGCCTTATCGGGGAGAACGGCGCGGGAAAATCAACCTTGATCAAGATCATCAGCGGCATTTACCAGCCAAGCTCCGGAACCCTGCGGCTTGACGGACGGGAGGTAACGATTCCCGGCTACAGTACCGCCAAAGGTTTGGGCATAGCCATCGTTCCCCAGGAATTCAACCTTATCAATACCCTTAGGGTATACGAAAACATCTTCCTGGGGAACGAAATCCGGAAAAAGTCCGGGCTTCTGGACAAGTCCAAAATGCGGGAGCTTTCTTCCCGGCAACTGGAACAGTTGAAAATGCCGGTGGGGGTAAATCACCTGGTCAGCGATCTAAGCGTGGCGGAAAAACAGATGGTGGAAATTTCCAAAGCCCTGATGCTTCACGCCCGGTTCCTCATCATGGACGAGCCTACCACTACGCTGACGGGGCGCGAGGTGGAAACCCTCTTCTCCCTGATGCGGGACTTAAAAGCCCAGGGGGTTACCATCCTTTTTGTATCCCATAAGCTGCACGAGATTAAGACCATCTGCGACCGGGTAACCGTACTGCGGGACGGAAGGCTTATCAGTGTGGACGGCATAACCGGGGTAAGCGAAGAGGATATAGCCCGGAAGATGATAGGGCGCAAGGACTTCAGGCAGATCTTCCCGCGTAAGATTAGCCGGTCTGCGGCGGAGGCGGCCCTTGACGTACGGGGTTTCCGCATAAAAGGACAGTTAAAAGATATTTCTTTTACCCTGAGGAAGGGCGAGATTTTGGGCTTTGCGGGCCTTGTGGGTTCGGGCCGCACCGAGTTGGCGGAGGCGGTCATGGGACTGAGGGCTATCGAAGCCGGAACGGTTTCCGTAAACGGGAGAAAGCCGGTTTCCATACGTTCTCCCGCCGAAGCGGTAAAACAGGGTATTGGGTATCTTAGCGAGGACCGGCAGGGAAAAGGCATTGTGCAGGGTTTCAATCTGCCGCAAAACATCACCCTCATTTCGCTTAAAAATTACCTTCAGGGGCCTTTTATCGACAAACAGGCGGAAGCGGTCAAGACCTCCGAATACGTCAGGACCTTCAGGATTGCGGCGGCGTCGCAGAAGATGGCCCTGCGCTTTTTAAGCGGCGGTAATCAACAGAAAATATACTTGTCCCGCTGGATGGATACAAACCCTTCAATTCTGATCCTGGATGAGCCGACCCGTGGGATAGACATTAACGCGAAACAGGAAATCTACGAATTTATTCACCAGTTGGCGGAGCGGGGTATTTCCTGTATCGTTATATCTTCCGAGATGGAAGAGGTTGTTGGCCTGTGCGGCAGGGTTTATGTCATGCGCGAGGGGATGATAGCCGGCTGCCTTGAGGGAGGCCGCATCAATGAGGAAGAAATCATGTTTCATGCCACGGGCATTAGGGGGAATAACTGATGAGGGATACACAGGTAAAACCAGGGGGAGCCTCCGGCGGTTTCCCCGGCCCTGCCGGTGGTAACGCCGCCGGTTTAGCGGGATATTTCAAACAGCTCAGGTGGACCGATCATCCCACGGGCATCGCCTTCATTCTGCTTTTCATCATCGCTTCCATTGTGGGCTGGCCTCACTTCCTTACCGCCGGAAACCTGACAAACATCATCAGGCAGTCTTCCTATACCGGCATCATTGCCCTGGGGATGACCTTGATCATCATTTCCGGGGGCATAGACCTTTCGGTTGGGTCCATGATGGCTTTTGTGGGGGGAATCACTATCTTCCTTATTAACCGTTTCCCCGGCGATTCGGTATCCGCAGTGGCGATAGCAATCCTCTTCGCCTTGGTCTTCGGCGCGTTCTGCGGCCTTATCAACGGGTTTCTGATAACCCAGGGCCGGATAGCTCCCTTTATCGCAACCCTGGGAACCATGGCCATATTCCGTTCGCTGATCCAGTATTTTTCCGGGGCGGCGAATATCGTTTCTATCAATAAATTTTATCCGAAATTTGGGCCCTATGTCTTTTTGGGCATACCGGTTCCCGCCTGGGTATTCATCATCCTGGCGGTAATTCTGCACCTTCTGCTCAACAACACCCGGTTTGGCCGGTATGTCTGCGCGGTGGGGGCTAATGAACAGGTGGCCCGTTATTCGGCTATCAATATTTCCCTGATTAAACTGGTTCCCTACATTATTACCGGGGTTATGTCCGCTGTTTCGGCCCTGCTCTGGTCTTCCCGGATCAACTGTATACAGTCTTCCGGGGACGGGGCCGGGTATGAGCTTGAGGCCATTGCCGCAGTGGTAATAGGCGGAACCTCCATGTCGGGAGGTAAGGGTACTATTGCGGGTACCGTTCTTGGGGCAATCATGCTGATGATGATCAACACCATGCTGGTTTTGGCGGGGGTTTCGTCGTTTTTACAGCAGGCTGCCCGGGGTCTTGTGATCATTGCGGCTGTATTGCTGCAATATAATAACACTAAGTAAGTGGAGGTATAGGATGAAAAAATTAGGATTGCTGCTTTTGTGCGCGTTGCCGGCTTGTACATTCGTATTTGCCAAGGGCGGAAGCCAGGGAAGCTCAAGCGGCATCAAGATTGGCATCGCGGTTCCGACTGCGGATCATGGATGGACCGGCGGTATCGGATGGTGGGCGGATCATGCGGTAGGACAGATTAAAGCCCAGAACCCCGACATTGAGTTCCGGGTTGTTCATTCCAATAACGCTACTTCTCAGGTAAGCGATGTGGAAAACCTGATGACCTGGGGCATGAACTATCTGGTCATCCTTCCCCATGAATCCGCTCCCCTGACCGCGCCGGTTAAGCAGATTCATGACCGGGGTGTAAAGGTCATCGTCGTGGACCGGGGTCTTACGGACACGTCTTTCGGCTATGTCAATCTTGCCGGCGATAATCCCGGCCTGGGCCGTTACAGCGGCGAATGGCTTGCCAAGACCATGAAGGCCGAAGGGCTCACCAATTACGTGGCTATGGGCGGTATGCCGGTAGTCATCGACACCGAACGGATGGACGCCTTCTTTGCCGAGATGAACAAGGAACCCTCCCTGGTGAACCTGCTCGGCGGGAACAGGTACGAATTCGCCAACTGGTCAACCCAGGACGGGCTGCGGATCATGGAAACCTTCCTGAGCCAGTACCCTAAGATCGACGCGGTATTCTGTCAGGATGACGATGTGCTGACCGGCGTGTATCAGGCTGTCAAGGAATCGGGCCGGGCGGATGTTAAGATCATCCTGGGCGGCGCGGGTTCCAAGGCGGTGTACCAGATGATCATGAACAACGATCCCCTGGTTCGGGCTACTTCCCTCTATCATCCTTCGATGATTGCCGACGGCATCCAGTATGCGGTTGACGCGGCCCTGGGAAACAAAAGCGATTCTTTCCATACGGCAAGTTCTCCGGTTACGGTAGTTATTCCTTCCGCGCTGGTGGACAAGTCCAATGTAGCCCAGTATTACAATCCGGATTCTACGTTCTAAAAATTAAGAAAAGAGGCTGTTCCAAAACCGGGCGCGTTTAGCGCACAGTTTTGGAACCGGCTCAAAAGATTAACCATGAATACATTGAGATTCATGGTTAATTCTAAGAGCCTCTCACTCCTCCAGCTTCTTTCCCAGATAATCCACCGCTTCTTCCACTAGTCTTGCCAGGGGTTGGACTTCCAGCCCCACCAGGCGGAAGTGATCCTGCTGGAGGGGGATGAGGATGCGTTCTCCCGGGGCGGCGAGTATGGCCCCGGCCATGGCGGGAGTAATTTCCCCCATAAGGCCGTTGGGGATAACAATGCCTATCGGACCCAGGATGAAGTCCCCCAGGGACGCCGAGACCTTGACGGCGTTCTCTCCGGAAGCGCCCCGGTGGGCACCGGCCTTGACCATACGTTCCGCAGCTATGGCATTGGTTCCCAGGGCGATGATTTCATGCGCTCCCAAGGGCAAATCTTTAAGCTTTGTTATGAGTTGGACGCCTATGCCGCCGCCCATTCCGTCTATGATGACAATCGTTCTTTTCATGCTCTTACAAAGAGAGAAGTATACACACTCCATCGAATCCGGGCTATACTGGACAAAACAGGTAAACAGGCGGATAAGGAAGTTCATAATGAATGATATAGCGATTCTAAGTTCCGAAGGGTACGGATATGATTTTATCCCCCCGGCGTTTCTTCCTCCGGGCAAAGACGAATACTGGCTGCGGAACCGGCAGGCTGAACGGCCCGCGTCTTCCTGGCGGAAGCTTAGAGCGCGGGAGATCGAAGACCTCGTAAAAAACGATAATTACTGTTCCAATTGGGACTCTTTTCTGGTAAGCGATCCCTTTGAACCTTCCCTGATCCGTAATTCGCGGTTTTACGGGCTCATACGCCTGGGAATCCTGGCGGACGTACTTCTGAGACACCACGATTTTTGTATTCCCGCGGGAATACGGAACAGCACGATCATTTCCTGCGACATAGGGAACAACGCGGCTATTCAGGACTGTTCCTACCTTTCCCACTACCTGATAGGAAACCGGGTGATCCTTTCCCGCATAGACGAGATGCAGACCACGAACCACGCGAAATTCGGGAACGGGATCGTCAAAGACGGGGAAGGCGAGGATGTCCGCATCTGGATCGACGTGATGAACGAAGCGGGCGGCCGTTCCATCCTTCCCTTCGCGGACCTTATCCCCGCCGACGCCTACCTTTGGGGCGCTTACCGGGACGACCTGGCGCTTATGGACAGGCTCAGGGAGATCACCCAGGAAGAATACGGAAGCCCGCGGGGGGTCTACGGCGTCGTCGGTTCGGATACGGTGATCAAAAGCTGCAAGATCATTAAAGATACGATGGTAGGAGAAGGGGCGTATATCAAGGGGGCGAACAAGCTCAAGAACCTGACCATCCATTCCTCCACCGAGGAGCCCACTCAGATTGGCGAGGGGGTGGAAATGGTGAACGGCGTCGTGGGCTACGGCTGCCACGCTTTCTACGGGGTAAAGGCGGTACGTTTCGTCATGGGGAGAAACTGTAACCTCAAGTACGGCGCCCGGCTCATCCATTCGGTATTGGGGGACAACTCGACTATTTCGTGCTGCGAAATTCTGAACAACCTCATCTTTCCCGTTCATGAGCAGCACCACAACAATTCTTTCCTTATAGCAACCCTTATACAGGGGATGAGCAACATGGCGGCGGGGGCTACCATAGGGTCCAACCACAACAGCCGGGCCAATGATGGGGAGATGCGGGCGGGCCGGGGTTTCTGGCCAGGTCTTTCGGTTACTCTGAAACATTCAAGCCGGTTTGCCAGCTTCGTCCTTATCGCCAAGGGGGATTATCCCTATGAACTCAACATCCCCCTTCCCTTCTCTCTGGTGAACAACAACGTACAGAAAGACCGGCTTGAGGTGATGCCCGCCTACTTCTGGATGTACAACCTCTACGCCCTCCAGCGGAATTCCTGGAAGGCCGCAGACCGGGACAAACGGAAGCATAAAATTCAGCGCATAGAAATGGACTATCTTGCGCCTGACACGGCGGAAGAAATCATGAGCGCCCTGGAACTCATGGAGGGATGGATGCGGGACGCGGGCGTTTCTCTGCCGCCGGGTTCTCTGGGGGGAAGCGCGTTATTCATCGAAGGCGCGGGCGAGGAAGACCCGGAATATGACTACACCCCCCGCTCGGATGAAGAGATCCTCGCGTACGGGCTTGAACGGCATAACCGGACTACCGCGCTCCTCAAGCCCCGGCGGGCCTGGCTGGCCTACCGGGAAATGCTCCGGTTCTACGGCATGAAGACCCTCATCGCCCGTCTGGAGGAGCGGCCCTATCTGGACTTCCCTGGCCTTATCGCGGAAATCACCGCGCCGGATCCCGCATGGAATGACGCCGCTGCGGAAGGCCGGGTCCACGCCTGGGTAAACCTGGGAGGGCAGATCGCTCCGGCCTTCAGGGTGGACGCGTTGCGGCGGGAGATACGGGAAGGGCGGCATACCGGGAGCTATAGCTCCTGGAGTTCCATTCATGACGGCTACGCAGTCATGGCGGCGGCCTACCCCAAGGACCGGCTTCGGCATAGCTGGAGCATCCTGCGGTATCTGTGGGGATCAGAGGAAACGGATACCCATCCCGCCCGGAACCGTGAGGCGTTTAAGGCGGAGATACAGGCCGCCCTGGAGATTCAGAAAAAGGTGACGGAAGAGGTATACCGTAGTCGGGCCAAGGACTTTCACGATCCCTTCCGGGGGATTACCTACCGCAACCGCGAAGAAATGGAAGCCGTAGCCGGTAAGTCGGAACAGAACTCTTTCGTAAAACTGAACCGGGAAAAGCTCAAACAATTCGAAGCGTCGGCAGCGGCCATTCTGGAAAGGCTTTAGAGCCTGTAAGGTATAAATATGCAATTTATATCTTGCAGGCTCTTAAACTCCGGGGGACAAGTCCTTCCTTATATCTTTTTCAACACGGGAATTACCGGTTCGGTGAGTTCAATGGCTGCGGGAAAATCCGCAGGACGCAGTAATACCGATTCGCCGTCCATCTGAGCCAGGATGGGATATTCCCCCCGGAATTCCACCCGCCGGGCGTTGAAGAGCAGAGATTCGCTCTTGTCCACATGGGCCCCGGTTGTAAAAAGTCCCTTAAGCGCCAGCTTCCGCAGGAGGGGCATCTGCCTGACCAGGCACACGTTCCGGTCATCCGGGAGTATCTGTTTGTTGGAACCGTAGGTCCGGTGTCCGCTCGCGCCCATCGCCAGGAGCAGGGTCGTTTCCCGCAAGACCTTCCCCTCCCCCGCCGCATCGTCAAAAAAACGTATGTCCAGGGGGCCGACCGTATAAATCCTATCGTAGAGCAGGGAGGCGATATCCACCCAGAGCTTGTAAAAATCCCCCGGCAGGCGTCCTTTCATCTTATTGGTCATGTGGGTAACAAAGGCGTCGAGACCCACCGAAAGAATGTTGAAGGCCAGAAACGGACCTTTTCCGGCAGTCGCGGTGGTTAAACGCAAAGCCCGGGCCGGCTCTATGCGGCAGGGCTCAAGGAGAAGGTCCAACGCCCCGGCCAGTTCCCGAGCATCGGCGCCGTCGTTGCCCGTACCCATAGGAAACCTGACCACCGCGAAGTTTTCCCGGATTTCAGGCGCCGCGTCGCAGAGAATCGTCTGGACTTCAAGATTTGTACCGTCACCCCCCGCGCAGAGAACAAGATAAAACGGCTTGGAATCCCCCCCGATACTGAGTTCAGCGCCAGCCTCCCCCAACAGGGCTTGGGTTATCTTACTCGCGTGTCCGGCAAAGCGGGTGGGGATAAGTCCCAGGCTGCCCAGGGACTTGTCGTTCTCTGCGTCCATCGCCGTATGGAGGGGAACGGCGTTATCCCGGCGGGAAAAGGTTTTAGCCTTTAGTACATACTCCTGGAGGGAACGGTAATGCCGCTGCCAGCGGGAAGGTAATATGAATCCTCCGGCCTTAGGATTAGCGATGATGATCCATCTAAGAGGACGGCCAGGCATGAGAGGCGTATGGGTACAAATATCCCCTATTCCCGCGGCAAAATCTTCCAGCTTCATGAGTTTAGCTTACCCTGCCCCGTACTTGCCGTCAATAGAATTATAGAGGATAGATGCTGTTCCAATGGGGGGTCCGGGGGGCCTTGGGCCTCCCGGCGGGGCGTTGCGGGGCGGAACCCCGCAGAGGAGGTAGCCCGCAACGTAGTGCGGGCGCAGGGGGAGACTTCCCCCTCCTTATCCGCTATAATAAACGCTATGAAAGTATCTTTTCCCCGCCGGATAGGACGGCGGCATGATGGGGTGATCCTCGGACGCAGGGAGCCGGCGCGAATATCGTCTGGAATTTTCGATACTATCAGGGAGATATGATAAAACTATGTTCGGACTCTTTGAACAAAAAAAGGAAACCGATCCGGCCCGTTTCTGGAAAGACTACGAGGAAAAATGCGGCGAAAAAGTTCTTGCCTACACCCTGGGACAATACCTTTCCGGCTGGGACGACTTCGACCTCTCCCCAAGAAGTTCCCTCTGGGGCCTCCTTATCGCCACCTCTGGGGGGTTCCGGTTTCATCACTTCCCCCACGAAGGCTGGATACAGGCCCTGTCCCGGACTTCCACCGGCGGAGACCCCCCCAAAGAGAGGACCCTCTTCATTCCCAGGGACTGTCTGACCTCGGTGGAACTCAAAATGGAAACATCTTTGTGGAAGAAAATATTCCTTCCCCACTCACCCCGCTTGGTAATCCGCTATGGGGATGAGGGCGGGGAACTCGTCATGGAAACCGATCAAAAAGCGAGGGAAATCGTCCGGGCCCTGTCTACAGCCTGATGATCCTGGCCTGGGTCAGCGCCTCGGCGCCGTCGCCTGAAAGGAGGATGTCGTTTTCCAGACGGCAGCCTCCATGGATGGGATCGTAAAGGCCCGGTTCCAGGGTAAAGATCATGCCGGTCTGGAATTGGCGGATGTTGCCGGGCTGGTTGCGCAGGAACGGCGCTTCGTGGGCCTCCAGTCCTATGCCGTGGCCCAGGGCGTGGGGCATGGCCTTGCCGGATTTGCCGAACAGGGCGTCCACCGCCGCCGCTACTTCCCGCGTTCCCGTGCCGTCGGCCACCAAGGAGAAGGCCAGCTTGTAGGCCCGTTCGGTCAGGGAGAGGAGCTTTTCCTGGTGTTTGGTCAGCGGTCCCTGGGCAAAGGTGAGGGTAACGTCGGTGGTGTAGCCTTGGAACTTCAGGCCAAAGTCCAGGATAGCCAGACCAGGCCCGGTAAAGGCGGCGCCGGTGTAGGCCGGGAAAGCGTGGATGCCGAAACTTCGGCCCGGACCCGCAGCCAAGGTCTCGAAGCCCGTGCCCTCGCATCCCTTTCCCCGGGCTTCAGCCTCAATGAAAAGGGCTACGTCGGTTTCGGTCCTCAGCTCTTCTGACCGTATCTTATCTTCCAGCAGATCGATGATCTCGTTTGTGATTTTCGAAGCCTGCCGGTAGATGCCTATCTCTTCCTCATCCTTGATGGTCCGCAGTTCCCGAACCGTCTCATGCACTCCGCCGCTCCGGCAGAGTATATCATAATCCGTAACCAGCTCTACATATTGAAGAAACATGCGGTACGACGTGTCCATGGGTATCTCAACCCGGGACCCATAGGGAATCTTGAGAAATTCCGCCGCGCCGAGGATGGCTTGTACGCTCTGGCGGCAGAATTCGGCGTAGGAGATGACGAAGTCCGCGTCGGCGTAGACTTTGGCCATGTTGATGTCCCAGGGAACCAGCACGGACTGTTTGTCCACCGAGAGGAAGAGCAGGGCGTCTCCCGGATGGCCGGTAAGCCAGCGTACCGCCGGGTCCCGCCGGCCTTCGGCGTCTTCAAACATGACCAGGGCGACCCCTTCTTGGGCCATGCGGTCGTATACCCGTTCCCGCCGGGCTTCAAGCTGGGTCATGATTGAAAGGCTTCCCGGCAGGCCGTCAGTATGGTTTCCAGTTCTTCATCCCCTATCCAGTAGTGGGTAACAAACCTGAATCTCCCCTCGTCCGGGGGATTGATGATTATTCCGTGAGCGGTAAATATCCCGAGGATCCGCGCCGCCTCCTCCGGGTTCCGGGCCGGGGGAAACGTGAAGAATACCAGGTTGACGTCGGTTTCTTCCGGGCTCGCCGTGAGGCCGGGAATCCTGGCAAGACACCGGGCCAATTTCTTTGCCCTGCGGTGATCCTCCGCAAGGCGGGCCGTCTGGCTGGTCAGGGCTATGATCCCCGCCGCGGCAAGTATCCCCGCCTGGCGCATACCGCCGCCCAGGATCTTCCGTTTAAGGCGGGCCGCAGCCACAAAGTCTTTAGTCCCCGCCAAAAGGGACCCCACCGGCGCGCAAAGCCCCTTGGACAGGCAGAACATCACCGATTCCGCACGAGCGGCGATTTCCCGTGCATCCACCCCCAGGGCTGTAGCGGCGTTGAAGATACGGGCGCCGTCCAGATGTACGGGCAGGCCCCATTCGGCGGCGATACGGCAGACCGCGTCCATGTCCGCCAGGGACACAACGCGCCCCAGGGAGTGGGCATTTTCCACGCAGATAAGGGAGGTGGGCGGGGCGTGGAGGTCCCGCTTCCGCAACCGGGCCCGGAGGGCTTCAACCGGCAAAACCCCATCCGGCGCGGGAATAGTCCGGGTCTGTACCCCGGCAATAACCGCCGCCGCCCCCGCCTCATGCTGAACGATGTGGCATTCCTCCCCCAGAACAACCTCGGTTCCCCGTTCACACCAGGTGAAAAGGGCCAGTTGGTTCCCGAAGGTCCCGGAGGGCGTAAAAAGGGCGGCCTCCTTGCCCACGAGTCCCGCCCCCAACTCTTCCAGCCTGTTTACCGTAGGATCATCGCCATAAACATCATCCCCTACTTCCGCCCGCGCCATGGCCCCGCGCATTTCTTCCGTAGGCCGGGTTACCGTATCGCTCCGCAAATCAATCATGTATTCCCCTTAGGAACTTCCGCCGTATAAAGTTATCCCCTACAGGCTCCATTTCATTATCGCGATAATCGGTACTTTTGCAACCACCACTCCGCGCACGGTCCATCGGCGTATGTTCTCCCCCATAAATCC
>JAIRLK010000213.1 GCA_031259515.1 Treponema sp.
TCAGACGGTTTTTTACCCGCGGGAAAGCCGGTGTAAAGGGAGAATTGTTTCTGATATGCTTTGGCTATAATGTGAACAAGTTACATCACAAGATACAACAGGGCCGGTGCGGGACATCGCCGCGCCGGTTAAAAAAAAGGCATCCTGACCGAAGCCTGATAAGAGGCGCTGCGTTGGTGAGGGGGATAGCTCTGTCCGTACCGTGGAACAGACCGGGTAAAACAGCGGACAGGCAGGGGGAACAGACGGACCGCCGCAGAAGTGAACCGAAAAAATAGAAGACTGTCCGCCGATACCTTCAAAAAACAGCCGTTATTGCACTTCTTTTACAGCCCCACGCCTCGCAATGACGGCTTTGCCAGTGCCCTTTCTTGTTTTCCATTCCCATGCCATTGCTCCGGCACAGTTTGTCGGCCCTGGTCTTTGCTACGCAAAACTCTTATTCTGGCTAGCAAACCGTCGCATACAGCCGGAACGTTATGTGCAGTTTGGGCTTTTTTTTATTTGTTCTACCGCCAATTTATCAAATTTTAGACCCGGCAATTATTATTTTGACCTATGAAAACTGCTGGAACAGCATAATTCTTTGTGGTATAAGGAATCAGCAAATTTTATGACTACAAATCCGGGATTTCAGGCAGTAAATATAACCGCATCTTTCAGAAATTTTTTTTACAATATGTATCGGTAAAAATCATAGGATGCCGGATGGTCCTATTGGCGGACCATATCAAAATATCCAAGGAAGGATTGCGCATGGCGGCTATCCAGAAATGGCATCAAGAATCACAAAATTCGGGGAAGTGGGAATTATAGAGAGGGACACAATGCCGCTCTTGTGATTAACTTCTGATTCTTTCAGAGAATTGTTTGGTGAACAACATCTTTCACCCGTTGCCTCCATGAGAGTTGGGAAGATTTCATGCTATTTGTTATCGGTGATGAAGACGATGGGTAAATGCTTAATTGCTGCACGTTTATCCTGTCGGCTTGTCACGATCCCTTCTATCCTTTATCTTGAGTATATATGAATATCCAAGAGGCCATTCAGACGCTGATCAATGGGGCCGGGACGGTTATCCGGGGAAAACGGGAATTCCTGGAATTGCTTGTTGCGGCTATCCTTGCGAAGGGGCATGTGCTTATTGAAGATAACCCGGGGCTGGGGAAAACCACGGTGGCGAAAACCATTGCCCGGCTCATCGCCGGGCCGGACGGAGCGCCTCTGTTGTTTAAGCGGATTCAGTTTACCCCGGACCTCCTTCCCTACGATATTACGGGGGTTGATGTCTTTGATCCCGAAAGCCGGGCCTTCCGCTTTGTGCCCGGACCGGTGTTGGCGAATATAGTGCTGGCGGATGAGATAAACCGGACCACCCCAAAGGTGCAGTCCGCGTTGCTGGAAGTAATGGCGGAACGGCAGGTAACTATCGGGAACGCGACCCATCGGCCGCCGGATCCTTTCTTTGTGATTGCCACACAAAACCCGGTGGAAAGCGAGGGGACCTTCCCCCTGCCTGCGGCTCAGTTGGACCGGTTCATGATGCGTCTTTCCCTGGGGTATCCTGACCGGCAGTCGGAACTCGCTATACTGAACGAAAATCCTTCGGAGACCGTGCTGAATGGCTTGACGCCGGCCATAGGGGAAGCCGATCTTCTGGCGGCCCAGAAGTCCGCCGCCGGGGTTTTCTGCCACGACGCGCTGAAAGCGGCCGTTGCCGACCTGGTTCGGGACACCCGCGTTCACCGGGGCTTCACCCTTGGGGCGTCTCCCCGGGCGGCCCTCCACCTGCTTGAGGCGGCGCGGGCCTTGGCCCTGGTAAAGGGCCGGGACTATGTGATCGACGAGGACATCTCCGCCCTGGCGGGATCGGTACTTGTCCATAGGCTCAAACTACGGGATCCCCGTTCGCAGGGAGAAAAATTCATCCGGGAGCTATGCATTGGGCGAATCAACGGGATCAAGACGATCTAACGCGGCTACGGAGCCCGCGCCGGATCCTTTTCCCAAATCTTCCAAACCTAAGCCGCCGTTGCCGGTTCCCCAAGCCCTGGGAGGGTTCATCCTTGGGGCGGCCCTTCTGGGCCTTATTGCCGGGGCCTTGCGGCATGAGTTGGTCCTTACCCTCCTGGGAGCGGTACTCCTAACGGTATGGGCGTATTGCCTGCTGGCGGTCCTGTTTCTGGCCCTGCTTCACCGCAAGCGGGGGGAGACTCTGGCCGTCCGTATGGTTCCGGAAGCCCTGGGAGTCGGACAGCCGGGGATGGTGATTCGCGTCCGGGAGGATGCCGGCGGAAGCGGGTTCCCCGAAAAAGGCCGGCTTTTCCGTCTGCCCGGCGTACTGATACGGTACGCCCTGGATCTTTCCACCAGGGACGGCAGGCGGCTGAACCTGTACTTTGATCCTGATTACTCCAAAGACGGCATGAGTTCCTTTACCGCTCCCGGACGGGGGGCCTATTATGGCGATAGGGACCGGCTGCTTGTTTTTGACATCCTTGGCTTGTTTCGCGCCGCCGTTACCGCGCCCCAGGGAGCGGGTCCCCGGCTTTTGGTTATGCCCCAGGCGGCGGAACAGATGCCGCCTCTGTCCGCGCCGTCCGGGGGAGTCGAGCGGCGGACGGATCCCCACTTTTTACGGACCGACGACCTCATCGAACACCGGCCTTATGTGCCTGGGGACGATCCCCGGCGGATCAACTGGAAGCTCTATGGACACGCCGGCAGCCTCTTTGTCCGCGAAGGGGAGCCCGAGCCTCCGCCCCATTCCAAGCTGGTTATCCTCATAGACACTCAGACGGACCGGGGTTTGTACACCGCCGAGGCGGGCCGCCGGGGAGTGGACCTGCTCTGCGAAACCGCCCTGGCCTTGGCGCTGGATTATACGGACCGGGGGATGGACGTCAGTATAGGGTTTTCTGGCAGCGGTCTCCAGGGCGGCGGGCTTTCCGAAATGGCGGCGATCCTGGCCCATCCGGCCTCCGTTTACGGGGCGGAAGTTCCCGAAGCATGTCCCGCCTTACCCCCGGCTGAGGAAGCCCAGGGCGTTCTGATTCTTGCCCTGCCCCGGGCGTGGACGGACGGCGGGGTTACGGCCCCGCAATGGTCTCTCGACCGCTTTCTTAAAGAACGGGATGCCGGACAGTCCGTAGATCTGTTGTTTCTGTACGGCGAAGACGGCGCGTTGAACCCCAAGGTTGGCCGGCTGGAAGAAAGCGCCGAAGCCTGCGTCCGTTTCTACGGAGGAAAAGGAGGGGTCCATGCCGGCCATATACGGCTCTGAAGCCGCCCTAAAACCTGCCGGCTTGCCGAAAGCCCCGGCTCTGTCCGCGCTCGTTTTGAGGTCGGCGGCGCTTTTCGCCATTCTCTGTCAATTCCGCCTGGCCGCCCGGGATCTGGCGGATACGCCGGTATTCATGGCAACCCTGCTCTGCGCTTTTGTTTCGGCCTGGGTTTTGGCGAAGAAGCGGCAGGCAAAGCCCGTCCCGGCGGTTCTGTCCCTGTTCCTTATCCCCTGGGCGGCGCGGACCATGATCGCCCTGCCCCGGTTCTGGGTTTCCGGTCCTGCGGCGGCTCTGGATTCCCTGCTCCTCGGGTTTGACCGCAACTGTTTTGTGTTCCTGCCGCCTTTTTATTGGGCCGCCGTCACCACTTTTTTTGCGGCCCGTTCCCGGCGCTTCCTGCGGGGCGATATTGCCGCCGCCCAGGGCCTGCTCCTCGTCATCTTTTGTGTGATACGCAGCGCGGATCAGGAAGCCTACCGCTGGCCGGTTCTGATGATAGCCTTTTTCGCCGCCGTCGTTTTCCTGCAACTCGCGGCGCTGTTGCTGTCCCTTCCGCCTGAATACCGGGTAAGAAGGACGGAAAAACTGCGGGCGATCGCGGCCTTGTTCATCCTGGCCCTGATAGGCGGCGCCCTCATGATACGGCCTTCCCAAGAGGGGGCGGTTGACCGGGGAGGGGGACTTTTACAGCCGAACCTTTTCCAATTTGATTTTTCCCAGATCCTCCGGCTGGAAAGCGAAATCAGGATGAACGATGATCTGGTCCTCATCGTGCGAAGGGAATTTGACGGCTTCAATGTCTTGCTCCGCCGTTTTGTGCTTTCCGGCTATAACGCCAGGCAGGGATTCTACCGGCATGAAACGATAGACGAGGCGGCTCATCCCCAGCGGCTGCCCGGCGGAAGGACCGTGTTGAATCCGGCGCCTGTTCGCAGTTACCGGATCATGGAGCAGGAATATTTTCTGGTTAATTTTGATTCTTCCGCCTTTATCGGCATGAACGATCCGGCGGAAATAGTGCCGTTTGAAACCTGGGACGCTTCCTCCTTTAGTTCCGCCTACGCTGTTCAAAGCCATGTCAGCGACGCCTTGTATCCTTTTGAGCTTATGGCTGCGGTTCCCCGGCGTACCGGAACCGCGGAATTCGGTCCCGGCTCGCTGGGGCTTGATCCCGAAACGTTTGCGTATTACACCGAATACGGCGGCGACAAACGGATGGCCGCTTTTGCCCGGGAGATAACCGGCGATCTTACGAACTATTGGGAAATGGTACATTCGGTTTATGAGCGGCTTAAATACGGTGAATATCGGTACAGCCTCAAGCCCGGCATCGCCCCCAACGGGGATCAGTTGGGATATTTTCTTTTTGACGCGAAGAAAGGCTACTGTTCCTATTATGCCTTTGGCATGACGCTTCTTCTGCGTTCTTTGGGAATCCCTTCACGGGTGGCGGTTGGTTTCTTCATCGATCCCGAACAGGGGGCGTTCGATTATTACCCTGTCCGTTCCGATATGGCCCACGCTTGGGTGGAAGTGTACTTCCCCGAATACGGCTGGCTCGAATTTGATCCGACCACAGGGCAGCTTGCCGAAGATGAGGAATTCCGGTTTTCCTCCGGGGTTCCCCAAGAACTTTTTGATCGGCTCATGAAAGAGATCCTGGAAAACCGGGGTCGGCTTACCCCCAAGGAAGGAGAGGATGAAAAATCCGGCGGGGTTTCTCTGTCGTCTCTGGGGAGAAGCGCCGGCAGATTCATACGGGAACGCTGGATTTTGCTGCTTGCCGGGATCCTCATAATCGTCTCTATCATCATGCGGGCGGGGCTGTTTATCGCCGCATGTCTGACGGGGAATCCTCGGAAAAAGGCGCTGTACCTCTGGTCCCACGCCCTCCGCCGCCTCGCGCTGGCCGGGTTCAGGCGCGGCTCCCTCCTCCTGTCGGAATCCGAATGGACCCGTAAGTTGGACGAAGACCGAGACCTGGCAGCCTATGCCCTCTACCGGGACGCTTCGGCGGCCCGATACGCCCCGTCATATACTCAGGATAATGATATGAAACTGTGGAATCACTACGCCCTGTTTTCTTCCCGGTACGGTAACGCGGTCCCCCGGCGCCGGCGGCTTCTTGCCTGGCTCTGCCCGCCTCTAGCCCTGGCCCTGGGGCCAGCTCAGGCCCCCAAATCCCCGAAGGGGCCGGAGGGTTCCGGTCCTTCCCGAGGCGGGAGCTGCACCGGTATACCCGCCGCCCTGATCCTGGTCCTGTTTTTGGCGTTCAACGCCGGTACTATCCCCGCTCAGGAAGGGGATGCCTGGTCCGGAGTAGGCGCGGAGGAAATTACCGGCCAGGCGGACGCCCTGTTTGACGCGGCTGTGAAAGCCCAGCAGTCGGAATTCTGGGAGCGGGCCATTGAACTCTACGCTCAAGGCGCAAAGCTCTTTCCCGGGGATTCGCGGTTTCCCTGGGCCTTGGGATCTCTCTATTACAGCCGCAGACTCTACGGCCTTGCCTGGGATGAATACCGAAAGGTAGAAACGTTGCTCCCCTTTGATCCCGACGTCTTGTATCGGCTGTCCAGAACTGCCGGGTACCTCAACCGGGATGCGGTTTCGGCTGATTACCTGGAACGGGTCCTCGCCATCGCGCCGGATTATCAAGAGGCCATAGGCAGCCTCGGCTGGATGTATTACAAGCTCCACCGTTTGAAAGAGGGTGAGGGGCTTTTGACGGCGGCGTTGGACCGGTTTGGGCCGGACCCGGATTTCTCCATGACTCTGGGAACCATCTATTCGGAAATGTTCCGGTACGAAGACGCCAAGGCGCGGTATCTGGAGGCCATAGCCGGCGGTGAAAACCTGGGGGACCGGGAATTCGCCGCGGTAGCCTATTACAACCTTTCAATACTGGAAAGCCGGTTCTACAAGTATAGGGAATCTTTTGACCGGACCAACGCATCCCTGGCATCCCGGAACCGGGCCTCCGGCAGGCTTGCCCGGGGGGAATTGTTCCTACGCCGCATGGAATTGCCCCGGGTCTTCTCTGAATATCAATCGGCCTATGAGATTGACACCTCGCCGCTTTCCAAGGTAAACTTGGCCCAGGTGTATCAGATAGCAGGCCGCCTGGAGGAAGCCCGGCTTTACGCCGAGGACTGTCTCAAGTTAGGGGATCTGTCCTGGATGCTTAACTACGGAATAGACCTGGACCGGTACAAGCGGGACCTTCATGATATCCTCTATAACACGTATACCGGTCTTGCCAAAGTTGAGGAACGCGGCGTCTATGGAACTCTGGCGGAAGCGTTGCGGGGATTTGTCCGGCGCTGGGTTTACCGGTACAAGGCCGCGTCTCACCGGCGTCTCTATCAAAAATACAGCCTCATCTCCGCCGGCGCCTACAGCACGTATATCGCCGGGGCTGGCGGCGCGTCTCAAAGTAACTTGAGCCCTGACGCATGGTTGCAATACTACAACGCCTTTGAACCCTACCCGCAAAGGGCGCTGGCCTATCTGAGGAACGCCCGGGACCTTGAGGTCCCCCTGATAGACGCCGCAATTCCAAGTTATGACCTTGAAGAAGGGCTTCTCTTCAAAGACAGGGAACTCCTCCTCCGTACTATCCCCTTATTTGATCCCCTGTGGGAACGGGACATGATCGCCGACGCGTACCGTGAGGTATATTTGCTCCTCAAAGGGAGGACCCGGCGGCTTGAACGTTTTGACGCGGCGGAACGGCTCTACGCGCTGAACCGGGGCGCCCTCCGTCAAAAGGGCATAGCCCTGCCGGTGGAACTCACCATCACTGCCGCAGACGGAGACCCTCAAGCGGCGAAAACCGAACGGGCGCTGGGCCGGACCCTGCGCCGGATGGGGATTGACGCGGTTCCGCCTTCCTCTGGCGGCGCGGCGCTGGAGACCTATTCCCCCCGCTTCCGGCTGAGTATTATCCTGGCGGACGGACAAGCCCAGTGCGTCCTCCATGACAAAGGCCGAGGCGTGGATGTGTTCCGCCGGTCTATCCCCCTCAAGTCGGCGTCTTCTCAAGACCTGGCCGCCTTTGCCCGTACTTTAGGGGACGGCATATTTATACTTGAGAGCGGCGGGTTCTGAAGCCTCAATGGTATGGATTTAGACGAATTAATGCTCTTCGGAATAGAACAACCGGATTTTGGAACAGCCTCATTTCCCTAGGAGTTTGCGGGACGCCCGGAAGACATTCCGGCGTGGATTCGGTATACTAACATTGATTTTGAATTTATAAGGAAGGCGCTATGAAATTTTCCCGGACCTTTATCCCCACGTTGCGGGAAGTTCCCGCAGACGCGGTAATCGCGAGCCACCGGCTGATGTTCCGTGCGGGCATGATACGCAAGCTGGCCAACGGCCTTTTCGCGTACCTCCCCCTGGGGCTTCGCTCGTTCAGGAAGGTGGAACAGATTATCCGGGAGGAGATGGACGCCATAGGCGCCCTGGAAATAAAGCCTACGGTGGTGGTCCCCGGGGAACTCTGGAAGGAGTCGGGCCGGTGGGACGCCTACGGCGACGCCCTCCTGCGGGCGAAAAACCGGCTGGGCGGGGATCTGGTGGTTTCTCCCACGGCGGAGGAGGCCTTTACCGCCCTGGTCAGGGACGAGCTTTCCAGTTACCGCCAGCTTCCCCTGACCTTCTACCAGATCAACACCAAATACCGGGACGAAATACGCCCCCGCTACGGGGTCATGAGGGGCCGGGAATTCGTCATGAAGGACGCTTATTCTTTCCATACCGGTGATGAGAGCCTGGATAGAGTCTATCAGGACATGGGCCGGGCCTATCGCCGCATCTTCAAGCGCTGCGGCCTCACGGTGATCCCTGTTCAGGCGGATTCCGGGGCTATGGGCGGCAGCGGGTCCGAGGACTTCATGGTGGAAAGCGAGATTGGGGATAATACGCTCCTCCTCTGCCGGGACTGCGATTACGCAGCCAATGTGGAAAAGGCTTCCTGCAAGCCCGATTACGAAGTTCCCGCTTCAAGGGCCTCCGACATTCCGGCGGTTGAAAAGATAGCGACCCCGGCGGTTAAAACTATTGAGGACCTCTGCGTCTTTCTCAAAACCGACGCGAAGCGGTTCATCAAGACCTTGATCTACCGGGTGGTAAATGTGGAGTTGGACCTTTCGGGCGCGGACGGGACAATCAAACCTGAGCGGTCTCCGGCGGCGTCCGGTCCGGCGGTGTATCCCGAAGCCTTCTTTGCTGTGGCGATACGGGGAGATCTGGAGGTGAACGAAGTGAAGCTCGCCTCTGCCCTCAAGGCTGCGGAAGTGGCTCTGGCGTCCGATGCCGATGTCAAGCGCCTTACCGGAGCGCCTGTGGGTTTCGCCGGTCCGGTGGGCCTCACTGCCATTCCGGTTATCGCCGATGAATCTGTCGTTGCCCTGACCGACGCGGTAACCGGCGCCCTAGCTCAGGACCTGCACTACGCTCACGTGAGTTATGCCCGGGACTTTACCCCCTGGCTTGTTACGGACCTGCGTACCGTCAAGGCCGGAGACCGGTGTCCCCGGTGCGGGGGGGGACTTTACGAAAAAAAGGGGAACGAACTGGGCCATATCTTCAAGCTGGGCCGTAAATACGCCGTCCCCATGGGGGTCCACTATCTGGACGAAGCGGGGCAGACTCAGATTCCCACCATGGGCTGTTATGGCATAGGCCTGGACCGGGCGGTGGCCTCGGTCATTGAGGAGCATCATGACGACGCGGGGATCATCTGGCCCATGACGCTTGCCCCCTATCAGGCGGCAATCATCCCCATCAAGTACGCCGGCGCGGTTAAGGCGACGGCGGACGGGCTTGCCGCAAGTCTTGAGGCAGTGGGAATTGAAACCCTCCTGGATGACCGGGACGAAAGGCCGGGGGTCAAGTTCAACGACGCGGACCTTATCGGCATTCCCTACCGGGTGGTAGTGGGGGACAAGAACCTCGCCCAGGCTAAGGTGGAGGTGAAACGCCGGGGACAGGCGGAAAGCCGCCTGGTAGACGCCGCCAAAGCAACGGAGGAATTGACCGGCCTGGTATACGGCGAGATGGGGGAACTGAACCGCTAAACTCCATAACTCCGGGGGAAAAACGGACTTTATCAGTCCTGGTTTCACAAAACGCCGCCGGTAATAATTTGCCGTAAACTTGAGCTTTCGCCGATGCCTCAACTTTTGACGGTATCTGATTATACCCAAACAACGACTTCAGCCGCTTGAATACCAGTTCTATCCGCCGCCGAAAACGATAGAGCCGCTATATTAATTCAGCATCAACTTCAAGCAGGCTCGTTATGACAATAATATACCGGTTGTTCGCCAATTGTCCTTCACCCGGCGGCTTCCCATGACTCTTCATGCGGTTCATCTCTTTCAGCCGTTCAACCCCTTGCGCTTCTGAAGATAGGAGTCCCTCCACCGCTCATTGAACCGCCCTGTACGGAAGCGTATGCACGGACAGTTGCTCAGTTAATGAGCAGCCTCCCGCCTGATCAGCGCCATTACCATTTAGTAGAGGCTCTGTTCAAGCCGTTC
>JAIRLK010000238.1 GCA_031259515.1 Treponema sp.
CCACCGCCGAAGCTTTCCTTGCCGAAGGCCGGTTTTACTGGAATTCAGGCATGTTCGCCTTTTCTTCGGGCTTTCTGTTGGACGAATTCCGTCTGAAGGCCCCGGAATGTCTGCGCCCCTTTGATGCCCTGGCCGTCCCGGAAGAACCGGCTTACACGGTCCGGCAGGGACTCAAGATACTGGAAGCCTGGCCCGGCCTTGACAAAGCCTATGCATCGGTTACCGGCATATCTTTCGATTACGCCATAGCCGAAAAATGCGGGCAAACCGTGATGGCCGCCGCCCGCTTCGACTGGTTCGACGTGGGAAGCTGGGACGAATACGCCAAACTCCTGGGCGCGTCCCGGGGTGAGGTGTACGCCGTCCGCGTTCCTCCGGGCAGCGAGGGCTCCTGCTTTGTGGATGCGGACATCCCCGTGGCCTTGTGCGGTGTAGAGGACCTCATCGTGGTGGTCCGTTCCGGCAACAACGGCGGCGCCCCGTCGGTCCTCATCGCCCGGAAAGGCGAGACCCAGGGCGTCCGGGACATCGTGGAGCGGATCAAGGCGGCGGGACGGGCGGAGCTTCTGTAAGGCCCCGCGCCAGCCGCCCGCCGCGCCCGCCTCAAATCATCCCTTAACCGCTCCGGCGGTAAGCCCCGTGATAAACTGTTTGCTCATCATAAGGTAAAGGGTCAGGACGGGAATGGCCGAAAGGGTCAGGACCGCCAAAACCTTAGACCAGTCGGTCTGGTATTGGCCGAACAGGCGGGTTACGCCCAAAAGCAGGGTCTTCGCCCGCTCGTCGGTGATGAAGATCAGGGGGAACCAGAGATCGTTCCAGAAGGGGACCAGGTTGTAAATAGCCACCGTCGCCAGGGCGGGACGGAGCAGCGGCGTGATGATCCGGGCGAAAATCTGCGGGCGGCCCGCCCCGTCTATGATGGCCGCCTCGGTGAGTTCGCCGGGAATCTGCCTGATGAATTCGGTGAGGACGAAGATCCCCACGGGAACGCCCATCGCCACGTAGATGGGGATGAGGGACCCGATGGTGTTGAGGATCCCCAGGAAACGGACCAGTTCCAAAATCTTGATGGAAGCGATCTTGATGGGGAGCATCATCCCGGCGATGCAGAAGAAGTAAATGCTCCGGGAGACCCTTCCCCGCCAGTTTGCCAGGGCATACGAAGCCAGGGAGCTGACCAGGAGGAGGGCGAAGAGGGACGTGATGACCACTATCAGGCTGTTCTGAAAATAGCCTAAGAAATCGGCGTCCCCCAGCACCGACCCGTAGTTGCCGGTGTTCCATTTTTTAGGCAGGCCGAAGGGGTTTTGGTAAATGGAAAGCCGGTCCTTGAACGAATTGATCACCATCACCCACAGGGGGAAGATGACGACCGCAGACCAGACGGCCAGGATGATATGGGACGGGATATTCAGATTCTGCCGTTTAATAGAACCTTTCGCCATGCCTTAATCCCTCCCCTGAGTCGCCCGCAGGGTAGGAATGACCCCCACGCACAGAACAAAAAACGTGATGGCCGCGATAGCCGCGCCCAGGCCCGGATCGGGGATGCCCACCGGATGCTGCCCCGCGATCCCGACGCGGTAGAACAGCGTCCCCATCAAGTCGGTGGCGTAATTCGGCGCGCCGTTGACGTTCTCCATCGCAAACACCACGTCAAAGGCGTTGAAGTTGTTCACGAAGGTCAGGATGGCGATCATCCCCGCCACCGGCTTGATGAGGGGGAGCTTGATGCGCCAGAACACCTGCCACCCGCCGGCCCCCTCAATGAGGGCGGCTTCAAGGTAATCGTTGCTGATGTTCCGCAGGGCCGCCACAAACATCATGCAGGGAATCCCTATCCACTGCCAGCAGGAAACCAGGGACACCACGGTAAGCGCGGTCGCCCGGTCCCCCAGCCAGGGCCGGACCAGGAAGCCCGCTCCCAGGCCCTTCAGAAACGGCCCGCTCCATACGGGGTTTAAGAGGAGCTTCCACAGATACCCCGTAACCAGCACCGCAAACGTAACGGGCATGAAGATCACCGTTTGGTAAAACACCCGGCCCCGCATGGACGGGCGGGTCAAGAGGACGGCAAAAAATATCCCCAGGACATTCTGAACCGCCAGGTGAATCAAAAAGAAGTACAGGGTATGGCCAAAGGCCCCCCAGTACCGCTGGGAATACCGCTCCTCCGTGAAGAGCTTCCTAAAGTTTTCAAAGCCCGCGAAAACGCGGCCCAGGCCGGCGGAACCGGTGTAGAAACTTAACCGCAGGGAATCCAGCAGGGGCCACGCCATAAACAGGACATAGAAGGCCAGCGCCGGAATCAAATAGGGAACCCAGCCAAGGCCGGAACCCGAAAGCCGGTTCCCCGGTAACGCACCCCGCAACGTCCTCACCCCCGTTCCGCCGGTTTTCATGGTTTACCGCGCCGCCGCCGCGGCCGCTTCCATTTGGTCCGCCGCCTGCTGAGGCGTAATCTCGCCCTTCAGAACCTGGATTACCGCCTGATTCATGGGCGCGTAGAGGTCCATGAACTTGGGCCACACAAACCGCGCGTCCGTTTCCTTGCCCGTGTTCAGCGCGAGGAACTCGTTGGCATGGGGGTCCGAAAGCTGGATAGGGAAGTTGATCATGGGGAAGAAGCCCAGGGGCAGGCTCGCGGACGCGGTAGACGCGCCCTCCCGCGAAGCAAGCCAGGCCAGGAACTCCCGGCACTCGTCGGGGTACTTGGTCTTTGTATTGTAGGTAATCGCCATATCCGGGTGGAAGGTGATCCGCGTCTGCCGTCCGCGCGGCGCGGGCATGGCGAAAACCCCCCATTCAAACGGCGCGTCCGCATACACCCCCGCGGTCCACGACCCGTCCATGAACATCACCGCCTGCTGGGTGTTAAACAGCGCCTGGGAATCATTGTAGGTTACCGCCTCAAAGCCCGTGGGCAGGTACTTCGCCGCGTCCGCCATTGCCTGAAACGCCGCCACAAAATTCGCGTCGTTCAGGCGCTTGGCCCCGGTTTCATACTGGACCCGGTCCGCCGCCCCGCCGGTAAAGTTCGGCAGCATCCCCAGGAAGAACACCTCCAGGATGTCCCACTCCTCCGCCACGCCGTTTGCCAGCGGCGTATAGCCCCGCGCCGCCAGGGTTTCGCACAGCGCCAGGAAATCTTCGTAGGTTTGCGGGATCGCAATCCCCTCCTTCGCGAAGATGGTTTTGTTGTAATACACCGCGTGGGACACCGCCGCAAAAGGCACCGCGAACATCCTGCCGTCGCTCATTTGCCAGGGGGCCAGGCTGCTGGCGGTAAAGTTCGCCGTAACGCCGGGAATACCGGTACAGTCCCCGAAGTACCCCGCGTTGAACAGCTCCTGCCCGGTCGCGTAGGACCGCGCGTACATCAGGTCCGGGCCGATCCCGCTGTCAAGCTGAAGCCGCAGCGCCGCGTTATATTCCGGCGGGTTGGTGGGCTGGAACCGGATTTCCACGTTGGGATGAAGCCTGCTGTATTCCGCCAGCAACGCGTTCACCTGCGCCACGTCATCGGCCCGCCAGGACCCCATGATCAGCACCGCCTTGCCCGGCGCCGCGTCCGCCTGCCTGTCGCCCGCCGCAAACACCGGCAACGCCAATACTACCGCAAGCGCCGCAATCAACGATTTTTTCATTTCTTTCCTCCGTAAATATAGATTGATTGAGAGAACTCTGACAGTATACGCCCCGCGCACTGATTTAGCAAGGGAAAAGGAGAGCCGGGGCTCCGCCAAGGGTCCGCAGGACCCAGACCCGTCGGGGGGACTCGGACCCCCCGGTCCCCCCTACACACGGGGGGGCTTTTTTGGGGGAGCCAGAAAAGCGGGCCCACCTTCCACCGGAAGGAGTAGCCGGCTTCCCCCACAGCCAGGGGCCGGATCGCCAGGTTCGCTACCGCCGCCGCCCGGAACGCAAAGACCGGTAGCGCGGGGAGCGGCGGGCCGGGCGGAACCCCGCCGGGCGTAAGCGCCGCGCACAGTACTACCTGGGAAAACAGGCGGTATGCCTCCGCCCCCGATAGGTCCGCGGGCGGCAGGTCCAAGAGCGGCCCCCAGAAGCGCAGACCCCCATCCCCCTCTTCCTCAATCTCCGCCGCCTCCCCCGCCGTGATCTTCCCGTCCCGCGCCGCCTCCCGCAAAGAAGCGGCCAGGGCTTTCAGTTCCGCCGCCGTCAACGGGCGGGAAACACGGGCCAGGGGCGCGACCGCCGGAAAGGACCGCGCCCCCCAAAGCCCGGCGGCAAAAAGCGCGGGCCTGACGGCCTCCACCAGGCGGCGGCTGTCCCGGTGGGGGACCAGGACGACATAGCGGCGAAGAGCGCCGCGCTCTGTTCTAACGCTGGATAACGGCATACAATGACCATACACTCAATTTAATTTGAAAGGAAACATCATGAAGTATAAAACCAAGGTTCTGGTGGATCGCCTTGTGGCTGTCCTCTCCCGGTGGCCGGGGGTAGAGTGCGTTACCTTGAACGAGGCGGCTCTGCCCGATACCCTGGACCCCTATTTTGCCCTGATTCTGGATGTGTTCTATGCGGAAGCCCTTCCCACGCCGGCGGACCGGAAAAATCAGTACGGGAATGACATAGCGGCCTTTGAAACCACGAACCGGGAGAAGAAAGACCGGTTTCTGGCGGGGGATTTGCCGGTTCGCATTGAATATAAAGCGGTCGTCCAGATAGAAGAGCTGGTTTCGTTTTTGGATATCAAGCGGAAATCAATATGGCTCATCAAAGATTCGGGGACCTACGGGTTCTACCGCCTTGCCCAGGGAGAGATTCTCTTTAGCCGCTCCGGATGGATTAACGAAATACGCGCCCGGCTCTCCCACCCGGAAGATGAATTCTGGTTCCGCCTGAGAGAAGCCAACCAGTCCAAAATGGAGCATTTTTTAAGCGATCTTGGGGCCGCCCTGATACAGGAAGATGATTTCTATTGTCTGATTTCTTCCGCGTCTTTCATAAAATATGCCTGCCTCACCCTGTTCTGCCTGAACCGCCGGTTTGAACCTTCCCACCGGGCCTACTATAAACAGGTGAGGGAACTCGCCGAGCTACCGGAAACTTTCCCGGCCCAGCTTGAAACCTTCCTCAGAGAGGCCCCTGAAATCACGATGGAACGGAAGTATGCCCTGGCGCAGCTTATAGCACGGGGTATTGTAATGATGTAATCATTACCCTATAAGAGAACTTCCATGAGAGGGTTTCCTGTTTTGCGCGTTACCGTTTTCTTCCTCCTGTTCCTGGCCTGTTCCGCCCTTTTCTCAGGCTGCCGCGTCCGCAGCGGCGGCGGTTATAAACAGCCGGCGGCCTTTTTCGTAAGCGAAGCAGGTGAAGGGGGCGCGGTTTTGTACGGCCTTTCCCCGGAGGCATCTGCGGGGCGTCTTGTCCTTAACCGGCCACAGTCCCTCACTTTTGTGTTTGACCCCCCCCTGAACGTTCCCCCCGATTTTTCCCTTGAGGCCGGCTATCGGCTCTCCCCGTCCGGCGGGGACGCCCGTTCCGTTTACCAACTGGTACTGGAAACGGACCCGGCCTTACCTGGGGCGGGTGCATGGGAACTGCCCCTGGACGCGGCCTTCCTGGGCCTGCCGGACTATACGGCGGCCTTCCGTTACGCGGCGCCTGCCGGAACCGCCCTCCTGAAAGGGCTGCGTATCTCCCTGTTGGCCCGCGGCGGGGACGGGCAGGGGGCCAAAGACTCATGTCCGGACAGTCCTGTCTTAGAGCTTTATTCCCTGCGTCTGGTTCCCCGGTGGTTCGGGTTTGCCCTGGACCGGGACGTTTTGGCCGTCACTCCCTTTGTGTTCGCCCTGCCCGAGGCTTCACATTCCCTGGTTATCGATCCTCCCGCCGCCTTCAGGCTGTCCGCGCCGGCCTCCCTGTCTTTCCGGGGCGCTCCCGTGGAAGTGCGGATACGCGCCGGGGAAAACCGGTTCGTCTTCCTGCCCGGCCCCTCTTTTTCAAGCCTCTCCCTGCCCCCCGCCCTCCTTGGAGAGGGACCCTATCCGGCGGCTGTTTCCGCCGGTTCAGGCGGCGTCCTGCCGGGAACCGCTTTTTTGGTGGAAAGCGCCGGTATCCCTCCGCAGCCCGCCGAGCCGTGGGACCCTATCCCTCTGGACCCGGGCCTCATTTTGGCGTATCCCCGGGAAGCCTGGCGGGAAGCCCGGTACGAGGTTTTCCGGTGGCCCGCCTTTCCCCGTATTCTCATCGTTGATACCGCCGATTACGCGGTCCAGGAACGGCTTTTTAAGCGCCTCGCCTTCTTCGTTGAAAAGCGGGATTTCCGGGGCCGTCTGGTTTCGGACGGGGAGCTGGCGGGACTTCACGGATGGAACGCCCATGATTACCGGGACGAAGACCTGGCCCGCTTTTTTGAAACCGCCCGGCGGGAGGATTTTCCCTTGTCCGATGAAGAACGGGAGCTTTTGGACATCCTCCTCCGTAACGGCATAGTCGTCCGCGCCGCGTCGGGAGCAATCCAAAGCGGCAAAGGGGCGGTCCTGTCCATCTCCCGTGAATCCCCGGAAAGTCTCCGTAACCGCTTCCTGGTTCATGAAGGGTTCCACGGCATCTTCTTTATGGATGAAGAATTCAGGGAGTTCAGCCGCCGCCGCTGGGAAAATCTGGACGGCGGGGCCAAAGGGGTTTTCCGTTCCTATCTGGATTTTCAGCGGTATGACCTCGGGGACCCCTATCTGGTGGTAAACGAATTCATGGCCTATTGCCTTCAACAGCCGGTCTCCCAGGCGGGACCCTACTTCGGCGAAAACATGCCCCGCCAAATCCTCACCTCCCCCTGGCGCGGTTCCGCGCTTCCCCCGTCCGAAAAATCCCCCGCGGGGGAACGCTGGCCTGGCCTGGCCCGGATATTTACCCGGGAAGCCGAAGCCTTCTCCGCCTATGTTTCCCAGCGCTGGGGCTTTGCCGCAGGCCGTGTGAGTTCAATAACGGTGGAATCCGGGCGCCCGTGAGGGCGCGTCCGGCGTTTTTCACCCTGCGCGTTCAAATGTAATTCAGCGTAACCAACGGGCGTTGTCTGGAGCGTTGTTCAAAACTCTGTATGCCCGCGTTGAAGCGCCGTTCGGCTTCCAGGGAAGTCGGCGGTCCGTGGCCGGGCAGGATGGTGAAATCCCCGGGCAAGGAGAGGATTTTGCTCCGCAGGGCGGTCATCTGTATCGCCGCGCCGTAGGAACTGGCGGTAGTCCCCACAAGACCGGCGCTGATGGCATCCCCGGTAAAAAGAAGATTGCCTATCTTAAAAATCGTCGAATCCGAAGAGTGGCCGGGCGTAGAGATCACTTCAATATGGAATGGGCCGATGTCAAGGATGTCCCCGTCCCGTATAAGGGTTACCCGCAGGTCCTGGATAAGGGGGTTTACCGCGTAGATTTCAGCGGCAGTGTAAATCCGTTTCAGGGTACGCAGGCCCCGGACATGGCCGTCGTGATCGTGGGTAAGCAGCACTGCCCGGAGGGTATACTCGTTTTTTTCGATAAAATTGAGGATTTCCTCATCCATTACCCCCGGATCTATGATGATCGCTTCTTGCGCCGCTCCTTGCGCCGTCTTATAGCAGGTCCTTTCTTCATCGGTCCCCAGGATATAACAGTTGTTGAAACCCGGCAGGCAGTAATGGAAAAAGAGCTTCATTCTTCCCCCAGGGTAAAGACGGCTTCCGCCGTATTGGAAGATTTGAAGGAGATTCCCTCCTGTTTAGCCCGGGCAAAGTAGACTTTTTTGATATTGCAGTCTATGAAATCGCAATACTCCATGTCGGCGTTGATAAACCGGCTGTTATAGAGGTTCGATTTATTGAACGTGCAATCGCGTATCTCCGCTCCCCCGTAATTGACGTGCAGGAGTTCAGAACCCTCAAAGGTACAGTCTCTGATCTTCGCCCCCGCAAAGGAAAGGAACTGAAGATCGCTAGAGGAAAAATCGCAGGTATAAAAATTGGCAAAATCGAAGAAAACCATACGCATAACGGACTCGGTAAAGAGGCACATGGAAAAGGTTGCCCTCCTGAAATTGCAACCGTAGAACGTGCGGTGGGAAAAATCAACGCTGGTAAAATGCAAACCCGATGCGTTAAGGTCCTTGATGACCATCCGTTCCGAAATATACCGGCCTATACGCGCCGCTTCCTGCTCTTTACTTGCCGCATGAACCGCGCAAAGCTGGGAGCCGGTGATAGCCGCCATGCCGCATCCTGCCGCACAGGGAAATAAGGTGAACATAGGGTAATAATAGATGAATTTTCCAACCTGGATCAATGATGCACAGCGCCTCAAAATCAGGCAACGCGAGCTATAGCAAAAACCCAACGCACCCGGTATACTACTTCCCCGTGGTTTTTTTCCATGGGGATTGGATTGGAAGGAGTTTGCCCTATGGCCTTAATACGGTATCCCGGCACAGAATGTGTCATCGGAGACCCGGTAAAAATACCATTAAAAATTGACGACCCCGGTTTGAAGGAAGATCTTCTTGACAAGACGTTACGCGGCATGATCCTTTCGGTCTCCGGCTGGCGGGGGGTGTTCGCGGCCTCCGGCGGGGAAGAAAGCTGGACGCCGGAGATTTCCGCTTCCCACGCCGTCATTGCCGCGGCCGCCGCCAAGGTCTTTGCGGACTACGTGAAAAAAATAACCGGCAACGCCGCCCCGGCGGTAATTATCGGTATGGATACCCGGCCTACCGGACCCGCCATAGGGGATGTTATAACCCGGACGCTCCTGGGAGAAGGCTGCGCCGTGCAATACGCCTTTATTACCGCGGCCCCGGAGATCATGGCCTTTGCGAAAGCCGGCGGCGCGGAATCAGGTTCTCCGGCATCGGCCTTTGTGTTCATCTCCGCAAGCCACAACCCCATAGGCTGCAATGGCCTCAAATTCGGCCTTACCGATGGCGGCGTCCTGCCGGGAACAGAAGCGGCTGTACTCATCGAAACCTTCAAAACCTTTATGGCCGCTCAGGACCGCATAGAGCGGGCGGCAGCCCTGGTGAACCGGGCGGAAGCGGAGGTCCTGGCGCGGGTTTACTCCGACGCCTCCCGGATCAAGGCTGCGGCTGCGGACGCCTATCTCCGCTTTACCCGCCATGTGGTAACCGGCGCGGAGGAACCCGCAGGCCAGAGGGAACTCCTGTCCGCTATAAGAGCCGGCCTTGCGGAACGGCCTTTGGGCATAGTTGCGGACCTCAACGGATCGGCCAGAACCGTTTCCATAGACCGGGATTTTCTCGGCGGCTTAGGGGCACGCTGCCGGGCCATCAATGACATTCCCGGAGGCATAGCCCACCGCATCGTTCCCGAAGGGGAATCCTTGGAACCCTGCCGGGTTTTCCTTGAGGAGGTTCACCGGGAGGATCCCGCCTTTGTTCTGGGTTATGTCCCCGACTGCGATGGAGACCGGGGAAATCTGGTCATCTGGGACGACAGCGAAGGCCAGGCCAGAGCCCTGGAAGCCCAGGAGGTCTTTGCCCTGGCCTGCGTGTCGGAACTGGCCCACCTGGTCTGGACCGGGGAACTCTCTTTTGACAATTATGGGAACGCCTTGAAAAAAGCGGCGGTGGCGGTAAACGATCCTACTTCCCTGCGGATAGACCGTATCGCCCATGCCTTTGACGTTTCGGTGTTCCGCGCCGAGGTGGGAGAAGCCAATGTGGTAAGTCTGGCCCGGAAGCTCCGGGAACGGGGCTACATCGTGCGCATTCTGGGGGAAGGATCGGCGGGGGGCAACATTACCCACCCTTCGGCGGTACGGGACCCCCTAGATACGGTAACGGCCCTGATCAAACTCCTTACCATACGGAGCGCGGGAGACCGTAAGGGCTTCTTCGAACTCTGGTGCGCTCTGTCGGATCAGGCCGAGGTCTACCGCCCGGACTTCACCCTTTCGGACATTATCGCCGCCCTCCCCGCCTTCGTTACCACCGGGTCTTATACCCCGGAGGCCCTTCTCAAAATCAACACGACGGATCACGCCTTCCTCAAGGACCGATACCAGGAAGTGTTTCTGCGGGAATGGGAAGAACGGAAGGAATACCTTAAAACCCGGTACGGCATAAGCGCCTGGATAGCCGCCGCCTACCAGGGGACCGAAGAAAAATTGGGAGTTCTCCGGTTTAGAGAAGCGGGACGGGGTGGTTTGCGTATTATATTCACCAATAAGGCGGGCAACGAAACCTCCTGTATCTGGATGCGGGGTTCCGGTACGGAGCCGGTGTTCCGGGTTATGGCCGATGCCGAAGGATCGGACAAACGGATGGAACGGGACCTTATCGAATGGCAGCGCCGAATGGTTATCGAAGCGGATGGAGGGCAGTAAAGATGGGAGTACGAGGCGAATTATTTTCTACCAAGGTATTGTTAGAAAACCGGACCTACTTTTTTAACGTAAAGGAAAACCGCCTAGGGGATCTTTACCTTAATATCGTGGAAAGCAAGAACCGGGACTCCGGCGGATTTGACCGGCAATCGGTGGTCCTTTTCGCGGAAGACCTGACGGAGTTTCTTAAAGGGTTTGACGAATCCTTACGGGTCCTGGAAAAAGCGGAGCGGGAGAAACGGCGGGGAAAAATCAAGGCCGGGGATGAACGCAAAAGCCGGACACGGGAGGACGGGGAAGACGCCCGGAGCGGCGGAAGGGCGTCCGGGAAACCCGGCGGGGAATACAAAAAAACCTCAGGAGCGACCTTTGGCCCTGCCCGCCCCAAGATCAAACTGAAGGGCCGGACAAAAGACCCCTCCAACGCGGGAAAAGGGAAATCCGGCGCCGCCTCCCACAGCCGGGAAAAACCGGCCAAACGAGTGGTGGTAAAACGGACCGGCAGACCGGAATAGCCTCTCGCAACCTATCCGCCGTATCATGTATTCGCCGGGACTTCCCGGCGGTTTTCGGTTTAATACCTACCCCTTAACCCTAAAACTCATCCGCTGTATGGGCGACGGCCCGTAACGGGCAATGGCTTCCCGGTGGGCTTTAGTGGGATAGCCCTTGTGTTTGCCGTAGCCATACTCGGGGTAAAGCTGGGAATAGCGGATCATCTCGCGGTCCCGGGCGGTTTTGGCAAGAATAGATGCGGCCATCACTTCCGGAATCAGGCTGTCCGCCCTCACCAGGGCGCGGCAGGGGACGGCGATATGCGGGATGTAGAGGCCGTCCGCCACGGCTTCTTCCGGCGTCAGGTTCGGGGGAAGCCCGGGACCGTCCGCTCCGGGGGGACGCAAGTCCAGGAAGGCCCGGCGCATGGCAAGAAGGCTGGCCTGAAGGATATTGATCTCGTCGATTTCAACGGCGGAAGCCCAGCCTATGCCCCAGGCCAGGGACTTTTGATAGATGACCTTCTCTGCCGCCTCCCTTTGGGCGGGGGTGAGCTTTTTCGAGTCCCCCAGGATGTCCCGTGGAAAATCCGCCGGCAGGATCACGGCGGCGGCGCAGACCGGACCAGCCAGGGGGCCCCGTCCGGCTTCATCAAGACCGCAGATCATCGGCGGATGTTCGGGCTTCCTGCGGAAGCAAAGGCGCGGTTAAAGTCCGGGAGGCTACCCAGGGGGTATTCGTTACCCAGGATGTGGGTAAAACCCTGGAAACTGTTCCCCCGTATTGAGCCGGCTTCGGGAACCAGGGTCCCCGAGGGACCGGTTCCCGTGCGGGTTTCTCCGGTCCGGGGCACGGAAAACACTTCCGAACGGCGGGAGGATCCCATGAAAAAAAAGTTACAGCCGCTCACCTGGGGGAAGCGGTCTCGGATTTCCATGCCCCGGGCCACAAAAGAGGAGTTCACCGCGATATCGATCCGGGAATATACGGCGTCGGTGTTTTCCGCGAGAATAGCCACGCCGTCCCGGGCGGAAACCCCGATACGTCCGCCGGTCATTCGCAGGCGGGACCGGGTAAGCTCCAGGGCGGAAGCGTAATCCTGGGCTTGTACGGTCAGCGTAAGGTCCGTCATGTCCACCGTAGTCCCGGAAAAGATAAAACCCGTTCCCGTTGACTGGGTAGCCATGCGGAAATTACAGAGCTCCGCCCGGAAACTCCCGCTCTGGAAAGAACCGAGGATGCCGTAGGATCCTTCCTGTTCCCAGCGGCTGTTCCTGATGGTAAGGGAAGCTCCCGAAGCCGTTACCACCGGGTTACGCCGGTTCCTGGCGCCGCCGGGAGCATATTCGCTTCCCGAAACCATGGAAAGCAGGCTGGTATACTGAATGAGGCAAGTACCGTTGTTCTCCAGAGTCAAAAGAGAACCCATGTGGGAAACCGCCGAATTATCCAGGGTCAGGATGCCCCCGGACCGTACCCGAAAGAGGCTGTCCGCGCCGTTCATCCGTTCCAGGGCTACATCCCGGAGGTTCAGGCTGCCCCGAACCCTAAGCTCCACCCCCTGGGGAATTTCAAGGTACGCCTTGGTTCCCGGCCTTTCCCAGTTTTCATCAAAAGAACCGTCTATCTCAATATCCCCAGTAATCTCCGTATTCCGGCGTATCAGGGTGAAACCGGTAAGGAAGATGAGCCGACGCTGTTCCCGTTGGGCCCGGTCCAGGGCGTCGTCCAAGAACCTATAGGGGTTTTCCCGTGCGCCAAGCTCCGCGTTGGGATCCGCCCCGGCTTCCCGGTTCACGGAAGAAACATAAATGGTAGACGGGTCAATCATAAAAGTCCGGTTTACCGGGAGGCTCCGGTTCCCTGACGCATCCGTAAGATATGCCTCAATCTGAACTTCGGCGATGTCGTTGGCCGCCCCGGTCAGAGTGAGGGAATCGACCCCATTCAAGACCTCGGACCGCCCGGTGCTATACCAGAGCCGGGCCGTTATATGGGAAGCAACCCCTGGCTCCCCGTCCCCGCTTGCCAGAGAAAGAGTAATCGGCCCCCTCATCCAGGCGCCTTCCGCAGGCGCCGTTAGAACCGGCGGCAGCGGGCTCAGCCGGTCCTTACGCCAATGACCCCGGACTATACCTTCCTGGGTGATGAACCGCCATTCTATATCCTCTCCATCGCATACATCTATCGTTCTCAGAGAAGCGACCTCCGCCGTATAATCCATCAGATCCGATCCGGAGTACCACATTTGGGCTTCCCCGGCGCTTGTTCCCAGGGAAACCCCTTGCTCCCGGGCAAGGTAGCGGTAGACAAACCGCCCTCGTGTATAGGCGTCTTCCCGTTCGGCGGTAAAGATAACAGGCTCTATTCTGAGGTAGAAGGGGCCTATCTCCTCATCTCCCTGATCAATCATCCAACGGAGGATTTCCCCGGCAGGATGAACCGGAACCGGCGGGCCCCCCTCCACCCAGGCGGCGTTGTTTTCCAGTTGGTAGCGCACACGGGTATTCCGGGGCCACACGACGACCCGGCTTGCCCCGGAGGAAATAAGCCGAGGTTCCCCGATGTTGGTGTATACCTGCCCCGAAACGGCGATTACCGGCAAAGACCGCGCCTCCCGGGGTTTGTCCTTAGGGGGAAACCCAAACGCCCGGTCCGGCGTCAGGGGATCCGCCGCCGCTTCGCGGGTCCCATCCAGGGCGAACACAAACCGGCAGGTCCCCGCGCCGTCTGAAATATGAAAGGGGACAAAACGTTTTATCAGAGATTCAGGCCGTAAAACAAAGCCGGTTCCGCCGGGATTCCGGGGGCCGCCGCCTATGGACCAAGTACAGCCGGCAGGTATGGCCAGGGAAACCGCCGTCCGAATAACCCCTTCCTCATGGGCACGAAGCTCGTCATAGAAGCCGGAGGCAAGCCCCGCTTCCGGGGTGTAAAAGACCGTATAGGAGACCGTTTCTTCCCGGCTGCGCCCGTCGGCATAGCGTATACCCAGGCGGAGGAGGACATCGCCGGTCTTGTTGACCAAAACCGGCCCGCCGTACCGCCGGCTGCCCGGGCCAAAGGGATCGCTGCCGTCATCGGTCCAAAAAACCTCTTTGTTTTCCGTACCATAGAGGACCAGGCGCTGGGGGTTTGCCCAGGTCCCCGGGACAGGGTTTAATATTTGAAAATCCGGGAATTCCAGGTAAGCAGGCACGGGGTCCGAGTAATTTCCCGCCCGATCCACCGCCCAGGCCACCGCCGCATAGGATGCGGAAGGCAGGGGCTCCATAGCGCGTATGTCGGGGATGTACCGGGGGGCGTTCCTAATATCCACCAGGGCGGAGACCCGGCTTCCTTCGTCTGTTTTTGCCGCCAGGGTGGATAAGCCATTGGCGGCGCTCTCCAGGGTCAACAGGGGAGGATCAGGCGCTTTTCGGTCCACCGTAATATGAAAGGCCCGGGTCTCATAGGTCCGGTCTCCGGGAGGTACGGCAATCCGCTCAACGATGATCGCGTAATCCCGCTCGGCCCCCTGGGGAACCCCCAGGACCAGGGAGCCGGGACTCGGTCCCCGAAAGGCTTCTCGTCCGTCCTGAAGGATACGCAGCCATTCGCCGTCAGGCACGGAAAACCAGAACCGCTGCTCCGTGTTAAAAATCCCATCCCTGGCGTTGGTCAAGATACCGGTCCGGTCCTGGGCGCTTAGAAATCCCGCAACAGAAAAAACCAGAAGGCTTCCCGCGAGGATCATTCGTAAGGCGTTGAAAAAAGGCCGGTATGTCATGCCGCTCCTCTTACTTCATCATGCCAAGAACAGCCCGCAGAGCCGGATCCGGTTTATAATAGTAGGTTTCCAATTCTTCGGCGGTCAAACCCACAAGCTCATGACTCATATAGTGTATCCACTGATCTTCATCATGTAATGATAATTCAAGCTTCCTGCACCAATAATCAGGCTGAATGGGAAACTGCACCGGCTTGTCGTAAATGTATTTGTAATCATGAACCGCCACCTTAATATCCTCCCGGGGAATACCCTTCTCCAGGATGATCCGGGTAAGGTGGTTGATGGTACGGCCTGAATCAAAGATATCGTCTACCAAAAGCACCTTATCCCCCACCCGCAGATGAGCGGGATCATAGGTCCAGCCTTCGACCTTGATCTCTTCAGCCTCCCGGACCCCCGTGTAGGACCGGGCCACCACCGCGGCGTAATATACCGGGCGGCCTCCCTTACGAACCACCTTAAAGTACTCGCTGATCACGTTTCCCAGATAAGCGCCCCCCCGGAGGGACACATAGATCACATCGGGAATAAATCCGTCATGGCAGATGCGGTGAGCCAGCTTCAGGGCATTGTTTCTTACTACATCATAGGGAAGAAATTCTTTATTCATTATACTATTGTACTCTATTAAATGACAAATTATCAACATGAC
>JAIRLK010000254.1 GCA_031259515.1 Treponema sp.
GATAGGTTTCCCTTGTTTTCTTCATCATTAGCCAAATTATGTAACGCCTTCTTAAAGCTGTCCTCACTGCCTATACAGTGAGACTCAATGAGGCGTAAAATTAGTTCAGACTTCATGTAAAAAACTCATATTCTGGACAAGATTGTTCATACAGCTTATTATCGCCTTTTTTAGAAAAAATGTCAAGCGTTTTTTGGGACAAAGTTGGACATAAAATTTCACGATAAGACTGAATACCCCCGTGGCCGCCCTCTTTCTGAAATCGCCGAAGATTCCGGGTTGGATATTGAAACCATTGCCAAGGTTAAACGGTTAGTCAAACGGCAATAGCGCCGGTTTCAGTTTAATTCCCCCATAAGGCCAAAAACCAAGGGCGTTCTGTTTTTTGTTTGTTCTTCATCCTGAAATCTTTTAGTATTAAAATATGAAAACATTACGTTCAATAATGGTAACGCTTTTGTTGATTGTCGGCGTTTTTGGCGCCGCCTGTTCAAGTACGAAGGAAGGGCCTCCTTCGGATCAGTCGCCCAAACCCGGATTCCAGGCGGCCCTGGAACAGCCCGGCTTTGATGAAGTCATGGACCGGGAATGGGTCCTCTCCCAAATACAGACCCCTGCCGGCCATGGAGAATTCAGCCGGGAGGCGTTAGAGGCTCAGGATATGGGGGACTGTTACACCCTGCGCTTTGATACGGAACGGCTATCCGGGAAAGGCGCTCCAAACCGGTACGCCGCCCCCTATCAGCTTGGGGAATCGGCGGCTATTTCGATTCAGGCTATAGCCGGTACCCTGATGGCAAGTATCCGCGAACCGCCGGGACTTGGGGAGCGGGAATACTACGGCTATCTTGAACGGGTTTCCCGGTGGGGTTTGCAAAATGATGCCCTGAATCTCTACACGTCAGATTCCGCAGGCGAGTCCCTGGTTCTGGTTTACCGACTCCGGAGGGAATAGGTGTAGCGTCCAAAACTCGACATTCAGCAGATCAAAGAGAATCCGCCTGGTTGCGCAGGCGGTTCTTTAAATCCGCTGCCAGTTGTTTTTTGTGTTCCTGCGTTTCAGCGGCTTCTTTTTTTTCGTAGACATCCGCTATATCCTGTAAAAAATTTTTTAGCGCTTGCCGGGTATCTGGGGCTTCCAGGTTTTTGCGCAGATCGGGTATCTTCAGTACCATATCAGGTTCAAGATCATCAATATCGCTGATGACATCCCAGGAAGCCAGTATAATCAAAGGGAAAAAATACCCGTTATCGGCTCCGTAAATCCGGCGTATGATAGCCGACAGTGTATCGCCCTCTAGGACTGTATATATTTGAGCGTCATCAAGGATAAAATTCGTTTTATAGGACTCGTAGACTTCTTCAAAGGCCAGGATGACCTCTTTTTGTTGCTCGGTTAAATCCGTACTTACACAGGACATCGTATAGCAGGATACCAGCAAAACAACAGCAACAAAAAGCGCGCTTCTCATGCATACCTCTTTTGTATAATACTATAATCTAAAATCAGTGTAAATGAGGCGGGACTTTTATGGCAATAGAACAGGTTCGGGCGTATTTTAAACAATGGAATCGGGACGGCGATATTATCGAGATGGATGTTTCTACCGCTACGGTGGCGGAGGCGGCCAACGCATTGGGGGTAATCCCCGCCCGTATCGCCAAGAGCATTTCCCTAAAACAGGGGGACGGCGTTATGATCGTGGTAACCGCCGGGGATATGAAGCTGGATAATCGTAAGTACAAGGACCAATTCACCTGTAAAGCCAGGATGCTTTCCCCTGAGGAAGCCCTGCAAAGTACCGGTCATGCCGTGGGCGGGGTTTGCCCCTTCGCGCTTCCTGCGGGAATACCCGTATACCTGGACATATCCATGAAGCGTTTCCAGACGGTCTATCCCGCCTGCGGGAGCGGTAACTCCGCCATTGAGCTTACCTTGGAGGAACTTGCCCAGTATTCCCAAAGTAGGGAGTGGGTGGATGTCTGCAAACTAATTGAAGAATGAGCCTCTAGGCCCTATGTTTCACGTGAAACATCATGACGATAGATGAAAATGATACGGGAACACCTCAAGGCGAAACGGCGTTAGCTGCTCCCAATCCTGCGGGTTCCAAGAATTTTTCCGTCCGCTGACCGGTAGGGATTGCGCTGATGGCGGAGATAGGTTTGATACACGGCGCTGCTTTTATAATACCCATCCATGCCCTTAAACGACGAGGATTCGTCGCATCGGTAGAGTTCCATCAGGGTAGAAAACAGGGGAGAGCCCATGATTTGTTCGGTTCTGGCCAGGGGTAGCCGGGGAAGGGCGGCGGGCAGCATGTGGTTCTTCACCAGATAAAAAACATCGCTGATAAGGGAAGACGCAAAACCCAAGCGTTCCAGGAACCTCCGGGCCTCCCGCGCCCCTAGTTCCGCATGGCCGTCGAAGCGGCGGTTACCGGAAGCTGCCGCCAGAGGTTTTCCCACATCGTGCAGCAAAAGCCCCAGGGAAAGACGCAAATCGTAGGCCGGCAACGTAGTCCTCCGGCGAGGCGGCTCCCCTCCCCCATCCCAAGGCGCGGCCTTCCGGTAGCGGAAGGTTTCCAGGGTATGATCCCACACATTCCCTTCGGGATGAAATTCCTTGGAGTGATCCACCTTGTCAAGCCGGGCAAGTTCAGGCCAGAACTCCTCCACAAAACCCGCTGCTTTGAGCAAACCCAGCCCTAAATCCGGCCGCCTTGACACCAGGAGGCTCGTCAGAAGAACCCGTTGCCCTTCCGCCAAAGGTGGTTGTCCGGCCCGTAAATCCCGGAGAGACGCCGCCAGTTCTGCGAAAACGCGGCTGTTGTTTTCTTCCGGCGCATCATCTGCCGGACTGTACCGCGCCAGGATCAGCGCCCCGTCCATGACGGCCCGCCAGCGGGTGGTTCCCGGATTAAGGCCGGCCCACCAGGGATCGGTCCACGCGGAGGATGACGCATCCGGCGGTATTATCGGATGTAGTATTGTCGGCGGCTTTCCGTACCGGAGCCGGCGGAGCAAGGGATACATCCCCAGGGGATCATAAAACGTTTCAGTGGTTTGGTCCTGAGTTACCATGAGGAGCTTGTACGAAGGCCCTTCCTGAGAAGGCCAGGGGGATTTCCCCTCCAGGTCCGGGCAACGGAAGTACCAGTAGCGCTGTTCCTCCTCCACCGCCGCATCCGCAAGGTCTACTCCGGGAAAATAGATCTCCTCAAAGAGCCGGGCTAAATCGGGGATGTCCGCGTCGGTCTCCGCCCAGATAAAAGGAAGGGGCGGAAGCCCCCAGTATCGATCCAGAACGCTAAAGGAACAAAGGCTAAGAGAATACCCCTGGGCGGCGAGCGTTTTATACATCGTATCCCTGTTGCTGCCCATGGTAATATCCCGATTACCAAAGTATTACTTCTTGTTACCGGCTGCGGATTTCCTGGCGGCCGGTTTTCGGGACTTTACCGCCTTGGCCGAACCCTTTTCCGCGAGAGCCTCAAGGAGCTTGTCAAGCCGGTATCCGGATTTTTCCCCGGCCTGCCGGAACTTTTCCGCCAAGGCCCCAAGAGTTTCCACCCAGGCAGCCCAGGCCGTCGTATCTTTTACGGCCTCAGCCGTTACCGTCTTTTCAGAGCCCGCCGCTTCACCAAGAGCGCCATTATCCTCAAGAATTAAGAAGAAGGGCGCGTAGAAAAGCGTTTCATCAAAGGCTTCCTTGTTGAACCAGGTAACATCGTCAAAGAGGTTCACCCCCAGAATCCGTCTGAAATCCTCTTCCGCGTAGTTTTCCAGGATTAAGGCCTCGGCTGGGGAAGGCTTGCGGTACCCCGTCTGAGAAACAGGAGCGGTTCGGGTCAGAACCGCCTTCATGATCTCCGTTACCCGGTAGGATTCGTCTTCGGGTATACTCAGGGCATTGAAGGCTTCCCGTAGTTTCCGGTCAAGCTGCCAATGGGCCATCAGGGCCGCCGCATCGGCGCCGGAAGCCCCAGCCCCGATGATGGGCCTAAGGAGGGTTAGAACCCAGTAACCAGCGGCAAAGGCGCTCAGTCCGGGCCGGGCAGTAATATTTTGCGCCAAATACTTAAGCAGCTTTTCCCCTTCCCTTCCCGCTTTTTTTGCGCCGCCGCCAGCCTTGGAACCGGCTCCGGTATATTCGGCGAGCTTGAGCATCCGGTAAAGACCGGCGGAGAATTCCGCCCAAATACCCTCATGCGGCAGGGGCGTATGACTCTGAGCGCCGGTGAATGGTTCATATCCCTTACCCGACATGAACCGGGTTGCGGCGTCAACAAAGGCCAAGACCGGTTCTTTTAACACATTGATGAAGATTTCCGTGTCCTTCCCATCGGCGTTCCCACCGGCAAAGAACCGGATTATCCCCTGTAGGTATTCCCGTTCTTTTTTGAAAAGCTCTATGAACCGGGCATAGAGTTCCCCCAGGGAAATATCCATGATGGCCGCCGTAAGGTCCCGAACCCCGCGGCCATTGAGTTCCGCGTTGAGCCAAGCCCACCGCCCTGTGGTATCCTCCACCTCATAAATCTCCAGGAATATCTGGGCCTCATACCCGTTCAGGGCGATGGCGAGTCCCCGTTCCGCAAGATCCTTTGAAGATCGGATATACCAAAGGTTCTGCCGCTGCTCACGGAAAAGAACGAAGAACGGATCTTCCCCATGGATCCCCAGGGCTTGATACAGGGTATCCTGCCGGAATCCGCCCTCTTTCTGAGGAATCTTGGCGCAGCTCCAGCGTATCCACCCGGCGGCCCGGTCATAGACGTTGTTGTATATCACCAGACCACGCTCGTCTCCAGCGCGGTTGGTATAGGCGAATACATTTTCGTTCACCGAACCGTCGTAATTGTAAAGGTCGAAGAGGCGGAAGTCGGCGCTCCCGGAGAAAAGATAGCGCTTCTTCATGAGCGGGAAGATTTCCCGTTCATGCCGGTCTATCAGGGCTTGGTCCGGCCTTTCATCCCGGTAGGAACGGCGGTATTCCATGCAGTACTTCTCTTCAAACCCTTCTATCTGGCCGTGGCCGAACATGGGAAGTCCCGGCATGGTTACCAGGAGCGTACAAATGCCGAAGTATTTATCCCCCCTCCCGAATTGCACCGCAGCGGTTTCCTCATCGGGATTGTTCATGAAGTTCACAAAACGCTTGAGCACCTCAGGATCGAATTCCAGGGTATTCTTGATGGTGGCCCGGTATTTGGCGTTCTCCTCGTTTTTCAGCATATTCATGAAGGCCGAATTGTAGACCCGGTGCATCCCCAGAGTGCGGACAAAGTAGCCTTCCATCATCCAGAAGGCTTCCGCCAGTAGCAGGGTATGGGGCGCTTCCGCCGCACAGCGATCCACCACTTCCCGCCAGAACTCGTTGGGAATACGACGGTTGAATTCATCGTTAGAGAGGGCGTGTTCGGCGCGGCTTGCGATGTCCCCTCCCCTCCCCGGCTCGGGATACCAGAGGCGCTGTATGTGCCGCTTAGCCAGGGTCATGGCCGCGTCGAAACGGACAATGGAGAACTGCTGGCATACCCCGAGGATGGTGCGTATCACCGCCTCCCGGGCTTCCGGGTTGAGGAAATCGATCTGGGCGGTGTCGTTCCAGGGCATAGAGGTTCCGTCGTTGCCGTGGTAGATGTACCGGGTATCCCCGGTGGTGAAATCCACCCGCTTAAACACCACCGCCGCGTCGCTCCTGCTGTAGTAATGATCTTCTATATAAATGCCGATTCCGTCCCGGTTGGAAAGATTTCCGCCGTTGAAGGTATACGAGGGGAAAGGGGGCGCTGGAAGCTGAAGAAACCGGTCCGGGTTTTCCATGATCCACCGGCTGTCTATTCCGGTGTGGTTGGGTACCATATCCGATCCCAGCCTGATTCCCCGTCTGAAACAACGCTCTCTCAGGTTCGTAAGGCTTTCCCAGCCGCCCAACTCCCCAGCGATGTCGTAATCGTAGAGGCTATAGGCGCTGGCGGCGGCTTCGGGGTTGCCGGTCCACTGCTTGATAGTTCGGGAGGCGTTGCTCCGCTCCCACAGCCCTATGAGCCAAAGACCGGTAAAGCCCCGGCGAGCCAGCAGGTCCAATTCTTCATCGGGGATCTGGTCCAGCCGTTCTATGGGCCTGCCGTATTTTTGGGAAAGCTGATAGAGCCATACCAGGGTACTCTTGGCGATAAGCACCGTCTTGGGCATCCATTCCTGATCCGGACTGAACTGTTCATATTCATCCTCCAGTCCGTCATAGGTCAGCGCTCGGGTAGGTCCGGGCCCGAAGAAAGAAGGCTTATCTTCCTCTTTCATAATATCCAGGCCCATGAGGAGCCGGGTCAGGTATGTGCCCAGGTAAGCTCCCCACTGCTTCCGTATGAATTCGAGCTGGCCGTACAGGGAATCCGGGCTGGCTAGAGCCGGACTGCGGAGAAGATGCCAAAGGTTTAACCCATCGGGCCCGAAAGCCGGAAGCTCGGCGAAAAAAGCCTTGAGTTCTTCGATGGCATCGGGATAGATGGTATGATCCTCCAGGTCCCGGTCATCGAACAGGAAAAGAAAGGGCTTGAACGCGGGATTGAGGTTTGCCAGGGCAAGGAGCATGATTTCTTCCAGAGACAGCGCCCGGCAACTTTCCCCATCATCCTCGCTCTGAAGGTACTCGTCTACGGTGGATTTCCCGGAATAAACCAAACGGGGCGGAAACTGGTCGTTGAAATTCCTCAGAAGCCTGCCGGTTCGGTCCGATCCCAGGCGTTCTTCAAGCCTGGTCAGGGCCCGCTCAAAGGCGTCAGGCTGTACCTGCTCCCGGTAAAGGGCCACCACATAGTGAAGAATTTCATCAATAAGACCCATGACGTTGAGCTGACCCGCCTTTACCATACGTTCCGGATGGATGGGGGCTGTTTTGGCGTTGATCTTGCGCACTAACTCCCGGGCCCCTTTGATATCCGCCAGAATCACGTTTCCGGTAAGTGAAAAAAGGCTGTGTTCCAGGCCGAATTCTTCCCGCTGTTCCCGGCGAATGTGAAATTCCATTACCGCCGTCCGGTCCACCGCCCTCCGGAACACCGCTTTGTGCCCGGAATTCTCCAATATTGGCAGATGTATTTTTAGTTTCATACGCCCCCCTTTCGCTCTGTTAATGAGTATACTATACGATCGATTTTATCGCTAGGAGCCTGTTGCACTTGTCGGTTTTTGCGGCACAAAGTACCGCAAAAACCACGATTATTGGGATCCTGCGAACCTTTGGTTCGATGGCAGTTTGCAGGGTAATCGCCTAACCGGCGATTTTTCAGGATTTTATGCGCGAAGCGCAGCAAGATGCTAGGAGTTTGTGGGGTTTTGTCCGGGCTGCCGGGGAGTCTGTACATGCTTTATACCCGCAGCCAACAGCAGCCGCAGTTCCTCACAGTCATTTATGGTATTGTTATATTCGTATTCCGTAATCAAGGCAGTATCGTTGAGCAATTCCAGCCAGTATTTCGTCTCCGCGCATAATTTAAGGGCGGCGTAAAGCATACTCAGGAATTCCTGTTTGCCCGCAACACAGTTGGCTCTCGCCAGGGTCGCGCCTATCCCGGTTCCGGTTCGCAGAAGCTGTTCCGATAATACGGTTTCTTTTTTATTTATCGAAAGGTGCTTATACAACTGCACAATCTTGACGGAAAAGATTTTACTTTTACGGCTCGCTACATTATCCATGATTAGCAAGTATCGCGTATTTTGTTAGGAAATTCCAGCAAGTTAATGAATGGCAAGTAGCGGTTTCTTTGTAATACTGAAAGTTGCCTGCACAAGACCTTTATGGCATATCAATTACGGTTACATAAAAACACACCAAAACAGCGGTATTGCGGTTGATATTATATACCTATTAATGAAGCTGAAATAGACGAAATGTGGAGTTTTACCGGGGACAAATCCCATCAATACTGGCTATGGCGGGCAATAGACCATAATTCAGGCGAACCGCTGGCATTCCATTTGAAACGGCTGAGAGTTCATCCTGGGGATATGGTCGAAGGGCTTTTATTAGGGCGTAGCCCTTGAGAGTTTAATTCCCCGCCGTTCTGTGGCGGGGAATTAAACTCTCAAGGGATTAAATTGTTACTATATACCACATACCGCAAAAACTACAATTTACGGACTGCTTTCGGAGTTTGCAAGGTAAAAATCGTCTAATCGGAAATTTTGCGAAGCGCAACAAACTCCTATGGCTGTCCGGCTGCCAAAACACGTTGCTTCCGGTAGCCGGTGTTTTTGATCGGCAACCGGTCCCGCAACATCCCGTCAAGGCGGTAGTAAGCATGGGCGGCAGCGGGGCTTGTGGGAATCAGACACAATTCACCAACTCCTTTGGCACCGTAGGCGAAGGGAAGTTTTTCCCGATTATGCCGCACCAAAATTACCTCAACCGGCGGTACATCGGGGGCGCGCAGGATCCCTAGCGTTCCGAGCTTCCCTTTGGGGTAGCCTCCTGCGACCGGAAAGTCCTCGGTAAGGGCAAAGCCCAGCCCCATAATAACGCCTCCCTCAATTTGTCCTTCAACCGACTGAATGTTGACAGGAGTTCCCACATCGTAGGCGGCGACGACTCTGGCAACTTTTCCCGCATCGTCAAGGATGACCACTTGAGTTGCGTAACTGTAGGACACATGACTCACCGGAAAATCCTTGGCTGCCCCTAAAGGATCTGTTTGGGCAAAATATTCGCCGTAGAATTCCTGTCCTTCCAAATCGGCAAGTTTTTTATGCGCCAACGCGGCGGCGAGTTTTTCCGCCGCCCGTTTCGTCGCTTCTCCAGTAACTACAGTCTGCCTCGACGCGGTACTGGTTCCCGAATCGGGGGTACGCTCGGTATCAGGACTCTCGTGTACGATACAGGAGGGATCGATTTTAGTCGCCTCGTATACCATTTGCGTACAGACCGTCGCCATGCCCTGTCCCATGCAAGCCGCTGAAGTACGGATATGCACGATACCATTTTCAACAGAAAGGATGCACCGTCCGATGTCCTTAACCGCAACCCCCTTCCCGCTGTTTTTGAAGGCACAGGCGATTCCTGCGTGGGGATGCGTCTCATAGACCTCCTTAACCGCTTCCAGCGTCTCTACTATCGCACAGTTGGGATCCACAATCTGCCCATTGGGCAAGACCTGCCCGGGTCTAACGGCGTTTCTATATCGTATTTCCCAAGGGGAGATACCCGCCATTTCCGCCAAGAGGTTAATGTTATTCTCCATCGCAAAGCAACTCTGTGTTACCCCGAAGCCGCGGTACGCTCCGGCTACTACATTGTTCGTGTATACCGACATACCGAGTATATCAATGTTCTGAAAATTGTATGGCCCCGCCGCGTGAGTGCATGCCCGCTGCAACACCGGACCGCCCAGCGACGCATACGCCCCGGTATCCGCTATGATGAGCGCCTTCATTGCCGTCAGGCGTCCATCTTTATCGCAGGCGGTGGTGAACTCCATTTCCGTAGCATGACGTTTTGTATGACAATTGATGCTTTCCTGTCGAGAAAATTTAACTTTAACCGGCAACTTCGTATACCACGCCATCAATGCCGCATGGTGCTGTACACTCATATCTTCCTTCCCGCCGAAACCACCGCCCACCAGCATTGAATGAACGTGTATCTTTTCTTTCGGAATACCCAACATGAGCGAACATTCCCGTTGTTCATCGTATACCGATTGTCCACCGGTATATAAATACAGACCGTCATCCCCCCAGGGAAGGGCTACGGCACATTCCGGCTCCATAAAGGCGTGATCATTAAAAGGGGTAAAATATTTGCGAGTAACCGTGTATGCCGAATTCCGTAGCGCCTCTGCTACGTTTCCCTTTTTAAGATATTCCTTACTCATGATATTCCCCGATGAATGAATCAGGGGCGCGTCCGCTTTGAGGGCATCGGTGGGGGAAGTAACCGGTTCCAGTTCCGTGTAGTCCACTTCAATAAGGGCGAGAATCTTATCAAGGCTTTCCCGTTTCAGGCTTCCCACCAAGGCGATGGAGTCACCGATGTAACGGGTAACGGAACCTTCGGGAATCATCACGTCCCAATCCTGCACGATATGGCCGATTTTATTTTGGGGTACATCTTTCGCGGTAAGAATCCGTACACAGTCGGGATGTTTTTCCGCCTTTGATATATCAATTTTGTTTATCCGCGCACGGGGATATTTTGAACGGAGCGCCTTTGCATGGATCATCCCGTCAAACTCAAGATCGTCACAATACTTCCCGATGCCCAGCGTCTTATCCTTCGCGTCAACCCGCTTGAAACGCCTGTCCAGAGAGGCATCGGTCTCTTTTGGCGGAATAGGAAGATTTTCCCGAAAGTATGTCGCCGCATTCAGTATAGCTTCCTCAATTTTCACGTATCCTGTACACCGGCAAATGTTCCCCTTGATTGCCTGCTTCACCTCTTTTCGTGTGGGATTATTATTTACATCAATAAGCGCCTTTGCGGAGAGGACCATACCGGGTATGCAAAAGCCGCACTGTACCGCGCCGGCTTCAGCAAAACATTCTGCGTATACCTCCTGTTCACGGTCGCTTAACCCTTCCACCGTGATGACATGACTACCCTCAAGCCGGGAGAGCTTGCGGGTACATGCTTTTACCGCCTTGCCGTCAAGGATAACTGTACACGTTCCACAAGCGCCTTCACTGCATCCATCCTTCACCGATGACAAATGAAGATCATCCCGCAAAAAACGGAGTAGATTTTTGTCGTCGGTACATTCAACAGCGGTCTCATTTACAAATAACTTCATACTATTTCTCCTTCATTACCATATTGTAATCACCCGATCTTGCATATAAGCCGCAAGCTCGTGATAATTCGCTATCCTATCGGCATCCAAAAGACAACCGCGGTCTTTCACCTCCAGTTCGGCGTCTTCTCCTCTGTAGCGTCTCCAAAGTCTCCGCAGTCCTTCTTCTCCCTCATAGTCCAATATGTCAGGCACACAAACCGCAGAGATGAGGGGCGGATGCCCGCGTTTGCCCGCAATCATAGGGAAGACCAGCTTTGCCGTTGTTTTTTCCATGTGCCTCGCAAGAGCGCGAAAGGTCTCTTTTCTCACTGCCGGCATATCACCGGGCAAAAGAAAAAATGCCTCCTCCCGCGCACTCGTGAACCCGCCCGGCACAAGGACACGGAGACCGGTTTTTACCGAAGCGAGCATATCCGTTTCCGCATAGTGATGATTGATCGTTATGTGTACCTTGTCTGCGGGCCAAACGTTCCGCAGTAGCCGCTCCACCTCACCGGCACGATAGCCCAGCGTTACCACCAGTTCCGCGACACCGCCGGCAAACATACTGTCTACCGTATGTTCAATGAGCGTTTTGCCTCCAATACGCAACAGGGGCTTAAATTTCTTCATACGGCTCGAAAGTCCCGCTGCTACAATCAGCCCCCAATAACGCACCGTTCCTCCTGAAAATATCTTCATTGTATCACTGAAAAAAATTTTAGTCCAGTGTTTTTGTTTGTAACTATAATGGACATTTTAGGGACAAAACCCCACAAACTCCTAGGAGCCTGTTGCACTTGCAGGTTTTTACGACTTTTTCGTTGAAAAAAGTCGTAAAAACCACGATTATCGGACTCCTGCGAGCCTTTGGTTTGATGGCCGTTTGCACGGCAAAAAACCGCGCTTGCATCCGGTACGGGAGCCGTGCGGGTGGGCTGGCGTTTTTCCCACCTTTTCCGCTAAGATAACCCAATGAACCTTGAAGACGCGGTTATCATCCTTTCCCGGCCTTCCGAACCGGGCAACATAGGGGCTGTTTGCTGGAGCATGAAAAACATGGGCCTTTCCCGGCTGCGCATCGCCGCCCCGCAAATCTCCATCCCCTCCGTTGCGGAGGTGTACCGCTGGCTGTGCCCGCTGTATAATTACTGGATGCCCTCATTCCGCCTTGTTGCGAAAGAGAAGCAGGCGGACGGGCGTTACCGGAAGGTTTACGAAAAGGAGGCGAAGACACCGTATGAACGGCTGATGGAATCGCCTGAAGTTTCAGAGGAGTACAAAGCCGAGCTGAGGCGGCGGAGGGCCGGGCAAAACCCGGTAGAATTGAACCGGAAGCTGAACGAGGCAGTCGGGGTGCTCTTGAAAATAAACCGGGAAAAGGACAAAGTGAAACAAGCCTCCTGTCAGGAGGATGGTCGGGCCGGAGCGGCCTGATTTCGACTAGGTTTTTGTTTCTAGGCAGCCGCCCCTTTTCGACTAGATTAATTATTAGGCAAT